>NZ_BLRL01000013.1 GCF_015082335.1 Moritella sp. F3
GGTGGGCTGTGAAGGATTTGAACCTTCGACCAATTGATTAAAAGTCAACTGCTCTACCAACTGAGCTAACAGCCCCCGAATTCTTTCTTCATAGTAAATCCCGTTACGTATCTTATAAAATAGATAACCAGATTTAATATATGGTGGGTCCTACTGGGCTTGAACCAGTGACCCTCGCCTTGTAAGGGCGATGCTCTCCCAACTGAGCTAAGGACCCCATACTTTCGATTAATATTGGTAACGTTGTTTTGAAGCAGCGCCCCTAATCGAGGAGGCAGATATTATCCACTTCCAAATGTTTATGCAACCCCTAAATCAATTATTTTATTTAAATTGTTTCGTGGCGATCTTTTTTACTTCTTTTTGTTTATTAATTGTGCGTTAGTGCTCAGCTGAAGCAGGATTACTAATAGTAGATAACATATTTGTGAACGGCAACAAATATGATAAACCAATAACCTGCGTCATTTTTAGCGAATTTAATCCTATCCCATATTAATAATGTGACTATTTTGGTGCTATAAGTTTACCATTATCTAGAAAACTGTTAGCATCATCACACTTCTATGCCTGTCTTATATAGGCTCAATTTTGTTGTAAATAATCAATAAAATTAAGCATGGTTTTCTCTCATTTAAGGTTTTATTTTGCAGAATAAAATTGTTGAACTGAAACAGAAAGCTAAGTTGTTCAACCAACTTAGACTTGATCGTGCCTTATCCTTAATGGATGACAATGGGCGCGAAGTGACAGCTATTTTACCTCTTTTACTGCATTGTAATCACCCTAATCTACCTGTTTATCTAGCAGGAACAGTACCTTATGGTATTTGCCTATTTACACCTGACGAACAACAGCAAGATTATTTAACGGCATTAAATATTGAGTTAGATGACAAATGTGCAACGTGTTCGCCTATATATAGCTTATATGCCATGGGCAGTACCGGATCTATTGGCCAAAATTGGCGCAGTGATCTCGACATTTGGGTATGCCATGATCCAGCTATGAGTGAAGAACAAGCGCAGTTATTAGAGCAGAAATGCACGCTAATCACCGCGTGGGCAGAGACCTATCATGTCGAAGTTAACTTTTTTCTGATTGCAGAAGATAAGTTCCGAAAAGTAAATAATGCGGTGATGACAAAAGAAAGTTGTGGCAGCGCCCAACACTTTCTTTTGTTAGATGAATTTTATCGTAGTGCTTTGCGGATCGCAGGTAAACCCAGCCTTTGGCACATTTTACCTGTAGAATTTGATAATAATTATGATGACTATGTCGATGAATTGGTGGCTGATGGCATCATTGATCGTGAAGAGTGGGTTGATTTAGGTGGTTTTCCACGTATTCCAGCTGAAGAGTATTTTGGTTCTGCATTGTGGCAGCTTTATAAAGGTATTGATTCCCCTTACAAAGCGGTATTGAAAACGTTATTAATGGAAGCCTACTCTGCGGAATACCCAAATAACCGCTTATTATCGCAAATAATGAAAGAAAACTTTCAATTAGCCTCTTCACTGCAGTTGGAATTGTCACACGATACTTATTATCAAATTTTAGTAAAAGTAACTGCTTATCTTGAAAAGATAGGCGATAACGCGCGTGTTGATTTATTACGTCGTTGTTTTTACTTAAAAATGTTCAGTGGTAATTGCGCTGCGGAAAAACTAGCGCGTCCAGAATGGCATCGTACTTCTGTGGCAGAGGTTATCAGTGAATGGGACTGGCATCCCGATCGTATTGCTCATCTTGATAATCGTGACAATTGGAAAATTGAGCAAGTACAAGAGGCGCATCCCGAATTACTTGATGCAATGATGAAGGGTTATCGTAACCTTATTGGCTTTGCTCGTCGTAATAATATCAGTGAATCGATTAATCCTGCTGATATCGGTATTTTGTCCCGTAAGTTATATGCTGCATTTGAATCTTTGCCGGGTAAAGTGACTTATATTAACCCGCAGATATCACCTGACTTATCCGAACAGCAACTTAGTTTTGTACAAGTTCCCGATGGCCGTTTTAATAATTCCGGCTGGTACTTATATAATTCATCGCTTGAACCAATGCAGATTGTTGGTCGTAAACCATTGGAACATAACGGTTATCTAAGTAAGCTGGTTGCCTGGAGTTACTTTAATGGCTTGATGGCAGATAAAACTGAAGTCGATATTTTTAATCAAGACTCTGATATGAATAGCGATGTATTGAATTCATTCTGTAAAGATCTTAAGAGTAAATTTCCGATACAAGCAAAACCTGCATCGAATCAAGCGTTAAGCCGACCTTGCGAGATTCGTGATTTATCTATATTTTTAAATTTAGAGCACGATCCGACGAACCATTGGGGCGGTCGTATTATTGAATTTGATACCAATACCAGTGATGTCTTCTCGTTTGGTGATTGTAAAGCCTGCTTAGTCGGTAGTATTGATCTTATTTATCGTAATTCCTGGAATGAAGTGCGCACGCTGCATTTTTCTGGTGAAGAGCGTATTGTTGACGCATTGACGACTATCATGGGCAAAATGCATCAAGATGCGACGGAACCTGATTCGATTAAAGTGTTCTGTTATAGCTTACATTTTCGTGGTTTGATCCGTCATAGCTTTGAGCGTTTGGTACGAGATTGTATTAGTACGCGGTTACAACGTGATAAAGACCAGGTAGTTAAAATGCTGACTATTAGTGATGACCGCTTTGGTATTTATTTTGAGCGTCGTGGCGTGTCTATTCGTAAACTTGAGACATCTCTTGATTTATATAACCATATTTCTGAACGCAAGTTAGAGCAAATGCCATTGCGTATTGATAAAACGACAACGGCAGAAGGTACACCTCTTGCGGTTGAGTCACATTCGTCAGAAGGTTTGGTACAGTTCTTTTTTGAGAATTATAAAAATGGCTTTAACGTCTATATTGTTGATGAAGCTAACCGTGTCGAAACGTACCAGCATTTAAGTGGCAATAAAGATGAGCTGATCAAAGGTGTTCATCGTTTTTATACCAACTCTCAAGAAGAATCCCGCAACGAAGGTACGTTTGCTAATTTCAACTTACCACAATTTTACGATATCGTTTATTCTGAAAGCCAAGAGTTAGAAGTTATTCCTTACGTATCGACGAAATAGTACCCTCATTTATATCAGTGATTTCATCTCTTAGGCGTTTTTATTGAAAACGACAAATTTTATTTTTAAATTTGATTTACAACTGTAAGACATTGCCTATTTTAAACGTAAGAGTTAACTATTCCATGGTTGTGGGCTTATTCGTTTTTAGCAATGTGATACACCTTGTCCTACTTATCATCTTGTTGATATTATTACCTTAAGTTAATAGTGTGATCTGTATCTTGTATTTTTTATGCAAAAAAATCGATTTATGCATTGCAGCAAAATGGGATTTCTCTATAGTAGGTATCCGTAAGGACGCAGACGTAGTTGGTAAGGATTACTGACTAGATATGGATTATCGAATAGGATTTACCACAGGATGTGGTCGCAAGGAAAAGTCTTCAGGATGAAGATGCGATGGACACTCAACGGATTTGAGTTTAAGGACACCTCCAGGATGGAGATGAAATAAATCGGATTGATTTATTGTACCAGGATGGTAATAAAAAAATACCCGATGGATTGGGAGTTAAACCTAAAGGAAATTAGGTAAGTCAATTTGCAGGGAGCAAAATTAGTTCAAGGATTGGGCTACGTGACTACTTAAGGACGGCATTTATGCCGTCCTTTTCTTTATCTGCTGTTTTATTTCCCACCTCTTCTGAAATTACCTACTCACACTACCGTGCTGCTTTATTGAACAATCTCAGTCTATAATTACGCACTTGTTAGTATGCGCTATTACGGTGCGAGAGCTTATGTCTGTTAACCGTTCCTGAATATTCGACTGCCATGTCGTTAGATTTGTTTTCTCCTCGTTAAAGCGCTTTTACCCTGCTTAAAATAGCTATTATAAGCCTGTGTTTTTATTTCAATTTAGTGGTGGAATAGTACTAGGTATCGGGTGCATATTGGTAGTAATCTGATGCTAATTCGAGCAAGGGAACAAGATGATGAAGACGACCGATAATACTTTTATTGAAACTGATTTTAGCGATCAAGATTTAGAATCGATGATTTTTACGCGCTGTGCTTTTTACCGTTGTGATTTTAATCATGCGCAGTTAAATGATGCCGAATTTATAGATTGCCAATTCTTTGAATCGGGTAACCTGTCTGGTTGTCGATTTGATTACGCCGACTTGAAAGGGTGCAGTTTTAAACATTGTGACTTAAATATGAGTCAATTTATTGGGGCTGAATGTTTTGGTATTGAATTTCGAGGTTGTAATCTGCAAGGTACAGATTTTAACCGAGCTAGCTTTGCTAATTATATCACGCATAAAACCTTCTTCTGTTCTGCATATATAAGCCAATGTAACTTGAGTTATGCCAACCTTGCCGATCAACGCCTCGAAAAATGTGAGTTGTATGAAAACCGCTGGACCGGCTGTAATTTAGTTGGGGCATCATTGCAGGGCTCAGATCTGAGTCGTGGCGAGTTCTCGCAAGAGATTTGGTCACAGTTTAATCTTCAGCATTGTAATTTAAGTCATGTGGATCTTACTGGGCTTGACCCTCGACGGGTGAATTTGCAGGGCGTGACGATTTGCAGTTGGCAGCAGGAACAACTATTAGCCCCTTTTGGATTGATCATTGGTAGTGATTAATAAGGCACAGTGATCATGATCACACATTTATGGCTGCTATTGCTGATTCAATAAACATGGTATTTATAGGCTATTTTTAGCGTGTAAGAGATCGGCTATGCAGACCTGTAGATAAAGTACTTATATTCAAGTGTGATCCTAGGGTGTGACTGTTTTTATTTCTTTATGAGTAAGGCTTAAAGCCTATTCTCACGCTATTTAGAGTGATTACCACGGATGGGTTAGTGTTGTAGCTCTAATTTAATTTGTTTTTTATCGCTATTTATTGTTTTTAGATTTGTTATATTTGTTTCCAGAGACGCAGGAAGCTCATCAGGATGATGACTTGGCTCTCTACTGAAACCGCAAGGATGTGGTGGATAACAAGGATAGCACTCACGGATTTAGAGTGAATAATGGACACCTCCAGGACGGAGATGAGAAACAGGTTAGGATGACTTGTTAGGCTAGGATTGCCAAAGGAACAACTCAAAGGATTGGGGAAAAGTAAATCACCTAACGGATTAGGTAAAACGTCTAAGTGCAGGGAGCACAATAAGTTCAAGGATATGAGCTATTACGACAACGTAAAAGGCCGCATTAGTTTTCTAGTGCGGCCTTTTCTTTGCCTAAAATTTAGTAATCGCAGTGATGAAATAACTAAAGTAGAACAAAAACAATCAGATAAGCAGTTGTTTTACTGAAACCATAGTAAGGATATAAGCCTTAATTACGCCCTTGCTATGCCATCACGTTAAAAGCTAACGTCTTCGCCGCCTTGATTTTTAACGGCATCAGTTAATACCACTGATAATTCTTGTTGGGTGCGGTTATCAATCCATGCATCGTTGGTAAATGCAAAATGATGGCCATTGGCTTTTGTTGCTACCCAAAGCTGATGTAATGGCGCTTGTTTGTTCAAAATGATTTGCGAACCGTCACGGCAGTATAAAGTCAAAATACTGTTGCTGTTTTCATAATCGAGCTCAACATCACTGTCATCAATGATCTCTTCAAAGCTAATTAATAGCTCATCTACTTGTTCGTGGAATTCTGAATCAGTCATTTTTTATTAATCCTATTGCTTTTAATTTTGTCAGTGCGATTATAAGGGATAGAATTAATTTATCATTGAGTCGGTTATGAGCCAAGTAAGAAAAACAACATTTATTACATTAGCCTTGTTATTTAGTGCTAGCTTGTTGAGTGGTTGTGGTATTTCAGGTCCTTTGTATGCACCTGGAACAGGACCTGATGCGGGAAAAACTAAGCCAAAACAGGCCGAGACAAGTGTTGTTAGTAATGCTGAAAGTGAAACGCCAAGTGAGGCAACTGAATAAACAAACATTGTTGCATGATCGACAATGAATGGATGTGTTTACGATTTATAGAAAAGGAATAGAGCATTGGATTACTTTAATTATCAGGATGATGGCCAGTTATTTGCGGAACTGTGTGCTGTAGCTGACGTAGCAAAAAAGTTTGGTACACCGACGTATGTATATAGCCGAGCGACGATCGAACGTCATTGGCATGCATTTAATGATGCTGCTGGTGAACATCCACATTTGGTTTGTTATGCCGTAAAAGCTAATTCAAATATTGCTGTGCTTAACGTGATGGCGCGTTTAGGTTCAGGCTTTGATATTGTTTCTGGTGGTGAGTTATTACGCGTTATAGCAGCCGGTGGTGATCCAAGCAAAATCGTATTTTCTGGTGTTGGTAAAACAGTCGCTGAAATTAATTTAGCACTCGATCATCAAATTCATTGTTTCAATGTTGAATCAACATCAGAACTCGAGCGTATTAATGAAGTCGCGCTAAGTCGCGGTGTGCAAGCGCCAGTGTCTATTCGCGTAAATCCGAATATTGATGCAGGAACGCACCCGTATATTTCAACGGGTTTAAAAGAAAATAAATTCGGTATCGATATCGACCTTGCTGAAGGCGTTTATCAAGCGGCTAGCAAAATGGCTGGTATTAAATTGAATGGCGTTGATTGCCATATCGGTTCTCAGTTAACCGAGCTTTCACCGTTTTTAGAAGCGGTAGATAAGTTACTGGTATTAATTGATAAACTATCAGCACAAGGTATTGTACTTGCACACCTTGATGTAGGCGGCGGTTTAGGCGTTCCTTATGAAGGCGAAACACCACCATTACCAGCGGAATATGCGCAGGCACTAAAAGATAAATTAGCTGGTCGTAAACTGGCACTTATTTTTGAACCTGGTCGTGCGATCATGGCGAATGCCGGTATTTTGGTCAGTAAAGTTGAGTATATTAAACTTACTGAACATAAAAACTTTGCTATCGTTGATGCAGCGATGAATGATCTGATTCGTCCTGCGTTATACAGTGCGTGGCAAGCTATTGTACCAGTGAATAAATCATTAGTGCGTGAATCTCGAAACTATGATGTTGTTGGTCCAATTTGTGAAACTGGTGATTTTTTAGGTAAGAATCGTGATTTAACGATCGCGATGGATGATTATATCGTGGTGCGCTCTGCCGGTGCTTATGGCTCAACAATGAGTTCTAACTATAATTCGCGTAGTCGTCCTGCAGAAGTAATGGTTGATGGTGATGTCGCTCATTTGATCCGCCGCAGAGAAGAACTTGCAGAAATCTGGAAAGATGAAACGATTTTACCTGCGTAATAATAGTTTACCGACTGAATAGAATAAGGGTTACAGGTTCATATGTTTATACAGTTTTCAAAAATGCACGGTTTGGGTAATGATTTCATGGTTGTTGACTGTGTTACTCAAAATGTATTTTTTAATAATGACAATATCCGACGCTTAGCGGATAGAAATACCGGTATTGGCTTTGATCAGTTGTTAGTGGTTGAAGCGCCTTATGATCCTGATCTTGATTTTCATTATCGCATTTTTAATTCTGACGGTAGTGAAGTAGAGCAGTGTGGCAATGGTGCACGCTGTTTTGCGAGTTTTGTTCGTCATAAAGGTTTAACGAATAAGAGTAAAATTGCGGTAAGTACCAGTGCTGGTAAGATTTCCTTGCAGGTTGAATATGATGGCCAGATCACGGTGAACATGGGGGTGCCTGAATTAGCCCCTGATAAAATTCCATTTCGAGCCAAGCAACAAGAAAAAACCTATATTTTACGCGCATTAGAAAGCACGGTATTTTGTGGCGCGGTATCTATGGGTAATCCACATTGTGTGACATTAGTTGATGATATTGAGACGGCACCCTTAGCAGACCTAGGTCATGCGATTGCCCACCATGAACGTTTCCCTAATCGTGTTAATGCTGGCTTTATGCAAGTATTGTCGCCTGACCACGCTAAGTTACGTGTTTATGAGCGTGGTGTTGGTGAAACGCAAGCGTGTGGTACAGGTGCTTGTGCGGCAGCTGTTGTCGGTCAATTGCAAGGTAAACTAGGTCAAGATGTATGTATGGAACTGCCTGGCGGTAAATTACAAATATCATGGCGTGGTCCAGGTACTCCGGTCTTTATGACGGGACCTGCAACACATGTTTACGATGGACAGATAAATATATGATCGATGTGTCAGCGTCGGTGTTAAATGTGGAACCGCCCACTATTTCAGAGCAGGATGTGATTGCTTTTTTACAGGCGGAACCGGATTTTTTTGTACGCAATAATGATTTAGTTGATTCTCTGTCTATTTCTCATGGTCAGCAAGGCAGCGTATCTTTAGTGACTATACGGTTAGAGCGTCAACGCCAACGCATTGCTGATTTAGAACAACAGTTACAACAATTAGTGGCGATTGCCGCTGACAACGATAAATTATTTCGTATTTATGCGGATATTTATACGGCACTGTTTCATTGTACTTCAGTGATGCAGATGCAGCGTATTTTAGTCAATGAGATCCAGTCTCAGTTGCCTTTAGCGGCTGTTAATTTACATCTTAATGAAGCTTATTTTCACCTCAAATCGCAATATTTACCTCTCGCTATCTCAGCTGGACAATTAATTCGCATTCGTCAGCAACAATTTGCCGGAGGTGATCATTATTTTGGACCTGTTACGGGTGTGGATAAAGCCTTATTGTTTGGTCAAGATGCTTTGGTTAACTCAGTGGCCTTAATGGCATTGGGTGAACGCGGTGAGTATGGTTTACTCGCTATTGGTAGTGCTAATGGGGATCATTACCAAGCGGGTATGGATAACTTGCTGTTAGGTCAACTTTGTCGCATTATCTCTACCCTGTTACCGCAACTGATGCCTTTACGTGACAACGCCATCAAAAAATAATATCGCAGCAGGTAGTGAGCTACCTGTACCTTGCGAACTACCGATACAATTGCTTAAACCGATAGACCGTTTTTTACGTTATATCACCAGTGAGCGTCAATTGAGTTTGCATACCGCGCGTAATTATCGTCGCCATTTGACGCTATTCGCCGAGCAAATGCTGACATTACCTATCACGGAATGGCATGCGCTTGACGCATCCCAAGTGCGTAAGCTAGCGACTTTAAATCATAAATTGGGTTTATCGCCACGCAGCTTGGCCACTAAATTATCCGCATTGCGCAGTTTTTGTGATTATTTAGTACTGCAAGGTGACTTGAGCGCCAACCCAGCCAAAGGCGTATCTGCTCCTCGACAACATAAAGCGTTACCTAAGAATCTTGATGTTGATGAAATTAATCAACTACTCGCTGTATCCAATGCGGAAGAAAAAGATGCTCCGTTTTTAGTGCTGCGTGATAAAGCCATGATGGAGTTAATGTACTCGGCAGGCTTGCGGTTAGACGAATTGGTTAACTTAGATTTAAAAGACGTTAAGTTAAGCGATAAAACGATGCGCGTGATTGGTAAAGGCAATAAACAACGTCAATTACCCATCGGCAGTGTGGCGATCTCGGCATTAAAAGCGTGGCTAAAAGTACGTGGTGAATACGCTGATAGCACGCAACCTGCATTATTTATTAGTCAATTGCGCCGTCGGATCTCACATCGCAGTGTACAAAGCCGAATGGCGAAGTGGGGGCAACAACAAACACTGACGAGTCATGTACATCCGCATAAATTACGTCATTCATTTGCCACTCATATGCTTGAATCCAGTGGCGATTTACGTGCCGTACAAGAATTATTGGGGCATGCTAATATCAGTACCACTCAAATCTACACCAGTTTGGACTTTCAACATCTGGCTAAGGTATATGATGCTGCCCACCCTCGAGCAAAGAAAAAGAACAGAGAGGATTGATGAAATTCTATCGACGATTACAACAGATCAAAGCCATGAGTTTCGATCTAGACGATACCTTATATGACAATGGTCCCGTGGTACGCCGAGCTGAAACGTGGATGCATATGCATTTGCGCAGTCAATATCCACAGATTACCCATTTAGACAGTCATGCTTGGTTACAGTTACAACGCCAGGTGATTCACCAACAGCCGACTTTGGTGCATGATGTCAGTGCGATCCGTATTGCTTGTTTAACGGTATTATTTTTACGTCACGGTTATAGTGAGCAGGATGCCCGTTCAGTCGCTGAAGGTATTTTTAAGCAAGTACTTGCGGTGCGCAGTGACTTTGTTGTGCCAGAAAATACGTTTGCCGTGTTATCTGAATTGGCGAGTAAAGTGCCGTTAATTGCTGTGACTAACGGTAATGTCGATACCGATAAAATTGGCCTCACGCCTTTTTTTACCGCGGTGATAAAACCGGGCAATGGATTAAGAATGAAACCGTATCCAGATTTGTTCACGCTTGCGGCTGACACGTTAGCATTACCACCCCAACATATTCTCCATGTCGGTGATCATCTTAAGTCTGATGTCGCTGGTGCAATCAGTAATGGCTTCATGTCAGCTTGGTTTAATGATCAACAACAATCGTTAATGACAAGTAACAAAACCAGTCATTTACCCGATATTGAAATAACGCACTTGGATGAATTAACAAGCCTGTTATAATCCTTTTATTCTACTGATTAAATATACAGTCTAAGGTGACTAAATTATGGATGTATCTCTCTTACTGGACGGCCTCAATGATGAGCAGCGTAATGCTGTTGCAGCACCACCATCAAGTATGCTGGTTTTAGCCGGCGCTGGTAGTGGCAAAACCAGAGTATTGGTACATCGCTTAGCTTGGTTAATGCAGGTGGAGCAATGCTCACCTTATTCTTTATTAGCGGTGACCTTCACCAATAAAGCTGCTGCTGAAATGCGTGGCCGTGTTGATAAACTATTAAATGGTCGTCAACAAGGTATGTGGATCGGTACTTTCCATGGTATCGCTCACCGTTTATTGCGTGCTCATCATCTTGATGCCGGTCTGCCAGCTGAATTTCAAATCATCGACAGTGATGATCAATTGCGCTTACTAAAGCGTTTGATCAAAGCCATGAACCTAGATGAGAAACAATGGCCAGCAAAACAGGCGATGTGGTATATCGGTGGTAAAAAAGACGAAGGTCTACGCCCTGAACACTTACAGGCATACGATCCGATTGAACGTAACTGGATCAAGATTTATCAAGCTTACCAAGAGTCTTGTGATCGTGCTGGCTTAGTCGATTTCGGTGAACTGTTATTACGTTCACATGAACTGTGGTTACACAAACCACATATTTTAGCGCACTACCAAGATCGTTTTTCGAACATCCTGGTCGACGAATTCCAAGATACCAATAACATCCAATATGCGTGGTTACGTATGTTAACGGGTGATCGCGGTAACTTGATGATCGTGGGTGATGATGATCAGTCTATTTATGGCTGGCGTGGCGCGCAAGTCGCAAACATCCAACGTTTCTTAACTGATTTTGAAGGTGCAAAAACCATTAAGCTTGAGCAGAATTATCGTTCGAGTAGTAATATTTTGAATGCCGCCAATGCGCTGATTGTGAATAACAGCGAGCGTATGGGTAAAGAGTTATGGACGGAAGATAACGAAGGCGACCCGATCTCTTTATATGCCTCGTTCAATGAAGTTGATGAAGCGCGCTTTGTCGTTGGCCGAATTAAAGAGTGGCAAGATCAAGGTGGTTCACTCAGTGATTGCGCGATCTTATATCGTAGTAATGCGCAATCTCGTGTAGTAGAAGATGCGCTATTACAAGAGCAGCTCGCTTATCGTATTTATGGTGGTCATCGCTTCTTTGATCGTTTGGAAATCAAAGATGCAATGGCGTACATGCGTTTGAAGAATAATCGTGATGATGACGCGGCATTTGAACGTATCGTCAATAAACCGACTCGCGGCATTGGCGATCGTGCTTTGTCCTTGTTGCGTGACGCGAGTCGTGAGCAAGGTTCAACGTTATGGCAAGCTGCAATCTATTTACTTGATAACAACCTGATCGCGGGTCGCGCAGCGAGTTCGATCCGTAAATTCGTCGAGTTGATCACGGCGCTTGATAATGATGTTGCTGAGTTGGCCCTGCATGAACAAATCGATCACGTGGTGTTATATTCAGGCCTGAAATCTATGTTTCAGTTAGAGAAAGGTGAAAAAGCCCAATCCCGTATTGAGAACTTAGAGGAATTAGTTTCTGCCGCGCGTGGTTTTAAGATCCCTGATGACAGTGAAGAAATGACCGAGCTATCGGCATTTTTAGCATTTGCGGTATTGGAATCTGCAGAGGGACAAGCTGATGAATTCGATGATGCAGTGCAACTGATGACACTGCATTCTGCTAAAGGTTTGGAATTTCCTGTGGTCTTTATGGTGGGGGTTGAAGAGGGCATGTTCCCTAGTCAACAATCGACTGAAGAATCAGGCCGCATGGAAGAAGAACGTCGTCTATGTTATGTGGGTATTACCCGTGCAATGAAAAAACTCTACATTAGTTATGCTGAGTCACGTCGTTTATACGGTAAAGAAATGAATCACCGTCCATCACGTTTCATTCGTGAAATACCAGAAAAGTACATTGAAGAGATCCGCTTAAAAACTCAGATCCGTCAACCAACGCAGTTTGGCCGTTTTAGTGCCGGTTCTGAAAAAATGTCATTTGAGTCGACGGGGTATCAATTAGGTCAGCGTGTATTACACGCTAAATTTGGTGAAGGTATTGTGATGAACTATGAAGGCAGTGGCCCGCAATGTCGTATTCAAATTGAGTTTGATCAACTCGGCAGCAAATGGTTGGTAGTATCTTACGCTAGATTGCAGGCTCTATAGTCAGATTCAACTTTTTGTAGTATAGTTGCGCGATTTTTTAGGATAGTATCACTGCATATTGCACGCTAACTTGGATGTTAGCGTTACCTATGTGGCTACAGGGAGTTATTTTGATATTACGATCTATCGTCGCGCTTATGTGCCTGTTCAGCTCATTAGCTTATTCTGCTGTATTCAAATCAGAAAATACTGCGTTATTAAGACAGTGGTTAGGGGGTGTTCATCAATCCACTAACGATGTTATTCAGGGACGAAAAGTTAACATAGGCCTGCAAGTATTACCTATTTGGCAAGATCGTATTGATGGTGAATGGCTGTATATTGAAAGTCGTATTATTGACTCGCCAAACAAGCCATTCCGTCAACGCATTTTGCAATTGGTCGCTACCCCTAACGGTTTGATTCGTTTATACAGCTACACGATCCCACGTGCATCTGATTTTGCTGGCGCGTATTATGTTCCGCAAGTATTAGCTAGCTTAACTCAGTCTCAGCTTAGTATCAGTAATAACTGTGAATTACTTATTGAGTTAAAAGTGACGAGTACTTTTGTCGGAGAAACGGATGCCAATTCTTGTCTATCAAGTAAAGGCACTGCATTGTTAACAACGTTTTTCGCGGTATCAGAAGTGAATATTTCATTTTTAGATGGCGGTTATGACAAGTTTGGCAATCTATTACCTGGTCGACTCGAAGAGCCTGTCACATTTTTAAAGCTAGAAGATTATGTCTCGCCTGAGGATAACTAATAACATCAACACCCATACCTACAATAATAGATCTTGGGTGCGATGTTGATATTGATGGTTAAATCGATATTTTAATACGTATTTTGACGCGTTATTAAGGCTTTAATTTAGCCCGTTGATGACGGTTATTTTTAAAACCATCAAGGCTAAAGACCACTAGCGCAGCCCAAATAAAACCAAACGTCATCAGTGTTTCTGCATTGACCACTTCATCATATAGCGTCACACCCAGAATAAAGATCAATGTCGGTCCAATGTATTGGAAGAACCCGAGTGTCGATAGCGGTAAACGTACAGCTGCATGGTTAAAGCATAATAGCGGTATAGTCGTGACAAAAGCGGCACTGAGTAACAACAAATTAAGGTGCATGCTGTTAGCACTGAGATCTGATGTCGCAGAATCTGCAAAGACAAACAAGTAAGTTGCCGCGATAGGTAACATGATGATTGTTTCAATCAGTAGTCCAACCAGCGCATTGAGCTTTAATTTCTTACGCAGTAACCCATAAAACCCAAAACTACAGCTTAATACTAGGGCAACCCAAGGCAGATAGCCTAGCGCAATAATCTGAATTAAAATGCCGACTACCGCCAGTAAAATTGCCGCCCACTGTAGTTTACGTAACCTCTCAGATAAAAATATCATACCTAGAAACACGTTAATAATTGGGTTAATAAAATAGCCTAAACTAGCATCGAGTAAATGACCGTTATTAACCGCCCAAATATAAGTTAACCAGTTAATACTGATCAGTAAGGAAGTACAAAGCAGCAATAACACATTCTTAGGTACGGATAATACCGATTTTACCATCGGCCATAATTTAAATAGGCTAAGTAATACAGCAATAAATATACAAGACCAAAGCGCGCGATGGGCTAAAATTTCATAAGCTGGAACTTGTTGTAACTGTTTAAAATAGAGTGGAGCCATGCCCCACATTACATACGCGAGAACGGCGAATATTATCCCGTGCTTAGTATCATTGTTGGTTGTCATTGGTTATGCCAGCGATTTTTATAGGAATAAATAGGTCGGCTAGCATAACAATGATGGATAATCAGGGATAGTGATATTAATAATGTTTATGATTTGCTAGCCAACTAAATAGGTGCCGGTACCAAAAGCTATGTGTACGCCTTCTTGATTGTGCAATTCCATCCGCGTGACAGCGACTTTGTTACCGGAACGGATTATCTGCGCCGTTGCAGTAAATTCATCGCCCCAGCCTGGGCGTAAGTAGTCGACGCGTAAGTCGATAGTACCCAGTGATTTAAGATTGTTATGGAAGTTAGCGGCACTTTTGGTGGCCATTTGTGGAATCGCTGCCGCTGCGACCAGCATGCCGCCAGCGACATCAAGGAGACTTGCTGTCACGCCACCGTGGAGTATTTTACGAATCGGGTTACCAATTAGTTTATCATCCATGTTGATACGTAATTCGATACTGTCAGTGGTGTAACTGGTGATCCGCATACCAAGTAAATCATTAAATGGCATTTGGTTCATGAACATATCACTGATGAAATCAAGCATCTGCTGTTCAGTGAGTTCTTGGTCTACTACATCTTGCTCGGTCATCATTTGCATGCATCCTGCTTAAGCTGGGTGATTATTTAATTTGTCATTAATTTACTGAGTTACGTTAAGGTAACTCAGTTTTGTTAAGAATACACCTGAAATTATCTATTCGTTTACTTTTATTTTATGTCGCGGGCTGCTCTGGGATCAAAATAACACCTTGATAACCCGTGAGAGTCATGGTGTCGGTAAGCTTACCTAGGCTGCCATCGGCATTCAATCTGCGGTATTGACCGGGTAATTCAACGGTTGCTGTCGCTTGCTGACTGAATGTTTTATTTTTGCCATCTCGATCTGTGTAGTAGAGGATTAAACCATGTTGGTAGCGTCGGGCAATCACCGCTTCTTGCGGTGCTGCATTTTGCCATGGCAGGGTAAGCGAGGTTTTGCTGTAAAGATAGAACCAATGGCTTGGCGTCATCGATAGCCGTTGATTATTCACGTTGAGTTGGTTATCACGACTGGTTGCGATGATATGATTATCTGCATCGACATAACTGACTTCGGGATAATGAGCGGGTGCAGTCATAGGCTTCCCAATATCATGGCGTAACATACTGGTTGGTTGGTAAGCTGCATTTTTAGGAATACCTGCTTGATAGAAATTACCACTCTCGGTATTGGCACTAGAATAGTGAAAGCTATTATTCCATTGCTGGTAAAAATCGAGGGTGGGATTATTTAGTAGATAAAAGATCGCCAGATTGGTGCTTTTATCATGTGACCAATTGGAAGCCGTATGGCCTTGCCAACTCACTTTCCCGCCTTTACGGGTATTAGCCATTAGTATGCTGCGCTTCCCTTGTGCAGCCAGAACAAAATGCTCCCAGCGCTGAAGTAGGCCGTCCTTGTTGGCTAGCCCCATGCTGGGATGAATATAGTCTTCACGGACAAAGAAGTTAAAACCGTTATTCACGGGTAATAAATCTGGCTGAGTAAATAAGTTCAGGTTTGAAATATTCGCACCGATCCAACGTTCAGAGCCTGTTTGCTGTAATTGTTGGGTAAATGCGCTGAGCTGTTGCCAATAGTGTGGGCTGACTTGTTTAATCGGCAATTGTAGTTCTAGTACCTTGCCTTCATTGCTACTCGGGAATTGTACTTTGCCAGGGATCCGATATAAATCATCATTATAAGCACCGACAAAGCCTTGTGCTTGCCAATGTTGATCGAGATATTCTGCCAATAATTTACGATTGTCGACGGTAAATAAGTTGGTATAACAGAATGAAGATTGCGGACTCCACATACGACCGAGGGGGACGAGACGAGCTTGATAGGGGAAGCGTGCACTGGCTTGATTATTGTTGCGCATTGCGTATTCCCGATCATCAATATAATTATCTTTATTGATATCATTCACAGGATCCCAACCTGAGATGGTTACCTGTTGTTCATCTCCATTTTGAATAATGCTATACCAAGACGGTAAGTTTATGCCTGCGAGCTGTAGTCCTGCTGATGGTGTATTGATGGTTATTTTGATGACAAAAAAACGCGCGTGTGCAACAGATGTTTGTTGATTTAATACTGGGGAAAATGCCACTCTTGGCCAGCTTTTTGGGGGGAACCAAGACACATAGGTTATATTACTTAATGGGCTTTTAGCTAATGGTTGCCAATTGGCATCTTCATTTTTTGGATTAGAGCCTGAGGCGTTTATATTAGACGCTATGTTACTGATAATAATGCGATCGTCAGCACTATTTATCGCCTTCGTCGCATAGGCGATATTAACGCTAGAATCGCTGAGTTTTTGGTTTTTGTCTTGATGGTTAAATTGTAGAGTTAAGCCATCGAGCTTTTCTGATGAGAGTAGATATAGCGTTTGTTGGTTGACCAAGGTTACCGCTTGTTGCAGTGGCATTGTCAGTAATTTAATTGGTGCAACACCTGAGTCAGTATTTTTAATAGCGACGACTTCAGGTACACCATAGAGGGGCGTTAGGTGGCCGTTAGTATTTTTGGGTAATGGCATTGTGGTGTCATTTTGAAAGTGTAAAAACAGGGATTCATAGTCTTGCTGAGATTGGGCAAGTTGGTGACGTAAATACTGTTCTTTAACCCCCATTTTCCACTCTAGTTTTTGGTTATACATATAGCTTATTTTGGTGATTTTTTTTGTGGCATGTTGGAAGTGGCCGCCAATACTGATATCTGCATGGTTCTCTTCCCAGCGAGAAACTTTTTCAGGTGTGTTGAATTGTTGTTGCCAATTTTTAGCCGTTGCACTTTGCTGATTACCTGTTATTACCCAAGCTGTGCCTGCTGATGGATAAATTTGGCTGCTCGCCGTCTGTGAGATAGTCGTAAAACAAATAATTAAAATGACCTGTTTTAATATATTCAAAGTGAATGTCCTTTTCGATTAGCGAGTTACTGCGTATTCACTACATAGTTTAGGCGAGTTTTTAGACATCGTTTAGGCCAATTTTTTGCACGAATTATTTTGTTCATGTCGATATGCTTATTTTTCACTGGTGTTTGTTCGACTAGTGTTTGTTTATCGCAGGTATATACTGCTAAAATCGTGGATTCGCAGAACTGCGTACACCCCATTATTTATATTGAGATCGAACCACCATGACTGCAACCGTTTCTACCCTGCCATCAGCGCAACATGTGCTTGAAAGTGTTTTTGGTTATCAACAATTCCGCATGGGTCAGGAAGAGGTGATTGCACATGCAGTGGCTGGTCTCGATAGTCTTGTTATTATGCCTACGGGTGGCGGTAAATCATTGTGTTATCAAGTGCCAGCATTGGTGCGTGGTGGTTTAACCATCGTGCTAAGCCCACTTATTTCCTTAATGAAAGATCAGGTCGATGCCTTACGCGCAAGCGGTGTGGCGGCTGCGTATATGAATTCGACGCTGGCGAGACAAGAGTCAGCGCAAATTTATAATGATTTACAGAATAATCGCTTACAAGTTTTATATTTGTCACCAGAACGTTTGATGGTGGGCGATTTTTTACAATACCTGCAGCAATTTCCAATCAGTTTATTTGCCATTGATGAAGCTCATTGTATTTCCTCTTGGGGTCATGATTTTAGACCTGAATACAATGAATTAGGTAAGCTGAAGCAGTTTTTCCCGAATGTACCTATGATGGCATTAACGGCAACCGCGGATGACGCAACACGCTTAGATATTCTTAACCAATTGCAAATGCATGAACCGAAAGTGAGTATGTCGAGTTTTGATCGACCTAATATTCGTTACTCACTGGTAGAAAAATTTAAAGCACTAGATCAACTTAAGCGTTATGTAAAACAGCAAGATGGTGTCAGTGGTATTGTTTATTGCACCAGCCGTAAACGTGTTGAAGAAGTTGCAGAAGGCTTAAGCCGTGCCGGTTTTGACGCTAAACCTTATCATGCGGGGTTATCACAACAAGAACGCCAAGAGACACAAGAAACCTTTATCCGCGATGAGCTAGATATCGTCGTGGCGACAGTCGCTTTTGGTATGGGCATCAATAAACCCAATGTGCGCTTTGTGGTGCATTATGATCTGCCAAAAAACATTGAATCCTACTATCAAGAAACTGGCCGTGCTGGTCGTGATGGCTTGCCTGCTGAAGCGTTATTAATGTTTGATCCCGCCGATATAATGCGCGTGCGTTATATGGTTGAGCAAACTGAAAATGAACAGCAGCAGCGTGTGGAAATGCACAAGCTTAATACCATGGTGGCGTTTGCTGAAGCGCAAACTTGTCGTCGTCAGGTATTACTGAATTATTTTGGTGAGTTTAATGATAAGCCCTGTGGTAACTGCGATATTTGTCTCGATCCTCCGAAGCGTTATGACGGTGCCGAAGATGCAAAAATGGCATTGTCGTGTGTGTATCGTGTTGGCCAAGCCTTTGGTATGGCCTATGTTGTTGACGTATTAAGAGGTTCTCAGAATCAACGGGTGAAAGAACGTGGTCACGATAAATTATCGACGTTTGGCATTGGTAAGGCTAAATCACAAGAGCATTGGTTAAGCGTGTTACGCCAATTAATTCACAGTGGTTTGTTATTGCAAAATATTACTCGCAGCTCGGTATTACAGTTAACTGAAGCTGCACGCCCAGTATTACGTGGTGAGCAGGAACTCGAATTAGCCGAGCCACGCTTACAGCCTATTACCAATGTTGATAAAGCACCAAAACGCAGTAGCCGTATTGCTAACTTTAATTATGATCGTAAATTGTTTGCAGCGTTGCGCAAATTACGTAAAGACATTGCTGACAGTGAAAACATTCCGCCGTATGTGGTGTTTAATGATGCTTCACTGGCTGAAATGGCAGAGATAAAACCGCAAAATGAAGCGGAAATGCTCGATATTAATGGTGTTGGTCACGTTAAATTAGAACGTTTTGGGCGTCAGTTTTTGACTAAAATAGCCGCTTACGACTAGTTTTATATTGAGTATAATAAATCGTATTTTATGAATAGCAGGGAATAATAAAAACATGAGCTGGACTCTCGCAACACAACAAGCAACAGATAACATTTTGATGTTGGAACATGCTGAATTGAATTTTGAAAACTTTACCACTCTCGCGCCGACATTGGTTGAGTTAATCGCTGCACGTGTATGTGATAAAAACTGGGGTGCAGATCGCCACGCCTGGGTATTAGAATACCAGGACATTAATTTATTATTTGAATTTGAAGATTACACTGGTAGTGCCTGGTTGGCGGTTGCCCGTGAAGAAGAACAGGGCATTCTTGTTGAAATTGCGGAAAAATTGAAATAGCAATAAAGCTAACAGCCAGTTCATGTTATTCGACTATTAAATATTAAAAAATTTCTTCTTCGTTAAACCATAACTCGGCCTGTAGCGTCGTTGAAAAACTTTCGACGGCGATCGGGTTGATCGCTTCAAGCGTTGTTACCATCTTGTGCAACCATTTCGGCTCAGCAATAAATGCTATTTTATGCCAATACTGCCAGTATTTTATCCCCATCATTGCATCATCGACTAAGGCATGTAGCTCGAATCCAGTAAAATCATTGGCAAAGACAACGCAAACATTCACCTGCGGGTGTTGCTTTAGTATATCTGTGATCACCGGTTCTAATACGGTTTCGTAATCTCTGTGGGTGATGGTCTGCGATAGGTTAATGAACAGATTAGCTTCAGCTAGATTTATGATGGTTATCATGGACATCTCCGAGTGGTTGAATGTCCTTAATTAGGCGGCGCAAAGCGGCTAACATTCATGATGATGCATTAATTATAGTCGCTATTTGCTGATAATTATTCGTGTATCGCGATTAAGCTCTGTCTTATCGGCTCTTCACAATAAACATACTGATTAATACGCTGACAATAATACAGGTCAGTGCAATCACGCTAAATGAAGCAATGCCAACAGTATCAGAAAAAAGATCGCTTAAAAGTTTAGTCCAAATGTCCATTGTGTAACTCCTCTCACTTCGGTGATATCAGTAGATCGTTAAAATTGTATATTTCAGTAATGATTACTTATTTATAGGTAATGTTACTGATATTACAATTGGATTAACTGATCCAGATCAGTTAATGGTTTTGTTACTAGTATGTTATTTTTAAACTGTGATGACGACTCGCTTTTACATTCTTATTCAGGTGCCATTCATATTATTAATTAGATACTAATGCCATGTATTCCTATAGAAGCTTAAACATGATTATTGAATTTTTAAAAAATCCTTCTAATACTGGTTCTGTAATATCCAGTAGTCGGTTTTTAGTGGATGAAATGGTTTCGCATATATCGAAAAAAGGATCGGTAATTGAATTAGGCTCTGGCTCGGGAGTGATAACGAGAAAGTTGGCATCTATGAGGTCTGTAAGTACCATATATGCATATGAAAATAATGAGGAATATCATCACTCTCTTAAGAATATAGATAAAACTATCTGCTTGTCAGATCTTTTTACAATGACAGCAACGCACAGAAATAAAAAAGTAAACACTATCTTATCCAGTATCCCCTTTGTCAATTTCTCTGGCGAAAATAGAAATAAAGCACTGAATATAATAAATAAAACATTAGATGATGATGGGGTATTCATTCAATATACTTATTTAAATCGATGTCCATTTGGTCATGTTGCTTTACATGAAAATAACTTCAAGGTTAAACAGGTCAAAAAAATATGGCTTAACATTCCGCCCGCGACCGTTTACGTTTACGAAAAAATCCCTAGCTAGTCACACAATGCACTCAACTTGAGTGCATTTTTTATGGCTGAAATATAATTACATTGAATTCAAGGTCAGCTTTTGTATAATGCCCGTCCGCCTCCTTTCACTTGAAAAGGGCGGATACAATTTGCATGGGTTCCCTCACCCCATGAATTTAACTAAAAAGGTTTATTATGCGTGAATTAACTGCAATGCAGACGCGTCAAGCGTTGATCTGTCTCTCTTGTTTTCATATTTTAGTGATCACAGCGAGCAACTATTTAGTCCAACTTCCAATCAATATATTTGGTTTCCACACGACGTGGGGAGCATTTACATTTCCGTTTATCTTTTTAGCAACCGATCTGACTATTCGTGTCTTTGGTGCTGGCATGGCGAAACGCATTATTGCGCAAGTGATGTTACCGGCATTAGCGATCTCGTATGCGTTATCTGTGGTGTTCTTTGAAGGTAGTTATCAAGGGTTCGCAGGTTTAAGCGAGTTTAATAGTTTTGTTGGCCGTATTGCGCTGGCGAGCTTTTTAGCTTATTTATTTGGCCAGGCGCTTGATATTGTTGTTTTTAATCGTTTAAGAAAATTAAAAACATGGTGGGTAGCTCCGATATCATCAACGGTATTTGGTAACTTAATCGATACAATGATATTTTTCTTTGTGGCATTTTACCAAAGTTCAGATGCCTTTATGGCAGCTAACTGGATTGAAATTGCGACGGTTGATTACGGGTTCAAATTATTGATTAGTTTGGCGATATTTTTACCATTGTATGGTGTGCTATTAACTAAATTGGCGAGTGTTATTACTTTCCAAGGTAATAGTAACAACAACCTCACAAGTGCAAAAGTGAGTTAATACAACTTAGCTAGCACGAGGGCGAAAGGCGCTAAACTGATTCACCGAGTTGTGAAAAGTTTAGCGCCTTTTTTGTTTTATTACAGTAAATGTATTGGTAGTTAAGGTATAATCGCCGCGTCCCTGATTTTACGCTTTTAATTTACACGCAATTGAGGTGCCGAATGGCAACTGACGTCGGTTTATACGATGATATTCGTCCTTTTAATGATGACGAAATAGCAAGTGTTGTTGAACGCTTGGTTAACGATAAAGAATTTATTACTGCGATAGCGCACTTTCAATTTCCGCGCTTGATCAAGCATTTTAGTTGGGTGATATTCCCAATGATCCGCATGGCGCTACGCCGTAAATGTGGCAATATTACGAGTGTGAGCAAAATTCAGCACGAGGTCATTGCGTACATGGAAAAAATGATTGCGACCACGACTACGCAAGTTACTTTTAACGGTACCAATAAGTTAGACAAGAATAAAAATTATTTATTTATTTCTAATCACCGTGATATCGCGATGGATCCCGCCTTTGTAAACTGGGCATTACATCATAATGGCTTGGATACGGTACGTATTGCCATTGGTGATAATTTATTGAAAAAGCCATTTGTATCCGATCTGATGCGCTTAAATAAAAGCTTTATTGTAAAACGTTCGGCGAAAGGCGTGCGTGAAATGATGGCAGCATTTAAATCATTATCGGGTTATATTTCTCATTCAATAAAAGAAGAACAGCAATCGATTTGGATTGCACAGAAAGAAGGTCGTGCTAAAGATGGCAATGATCAGACTGACCCTGCGATTTTAAAAATGATGTATATGAATGGTAAAGGCCAGAAAATTAGCTTTCCAGAGTACATGAAATCATTAAATATTGTACCGGTGACTATTTCTTATGAATACGATCCAAACGATGCTGCGAAAGCCAATGAGATTTGTCAGTTAGCGACAGCTGGTGAATACAATAAAGCTGAGTTTGAAGATATTGATAGTATTGTCCAAGGTATTGTCGGCTTTAAAGGTCATGTGAATGTTACTTTTGGTGACGTGATTATTGATGATATTGCCGATGCGAATGAATTAGCGCTGCGTATTGATCAAGTTATCGATGATAATTACCATCTGCATGGCACTAATTTATTAGCCGCGGAGCAGTTACATGGTACTGATGAATATAAACAAGCTGCAAGCAGCGTAACGGCGGGGCAACGTGCTAAGTTTACTGCGCATTTGCAAAGCATACCGACAGCGTTACATGCCACTGTGTTAGCTGGTTATGCTAAATCAGCCGAGAAACAGTTGGCCTAGCTGAGTAATCGCTCGTATTCAGATATATTTAAAGCCCAGTACGCTGGGCTTTTTGCTATCTGCAATTCAAAAATTAAATAAATACGTTTTCTTTGTTAATAAAACTTGCAAATACAAATGAGATTGATTATCATTAACTTGTTCTTCAGGAAGTCAGTATTTATTTCAGTAGGACAAGACATTGCTCACATTGCTTCCGGGTTAATTTTAATCCATTACTCCTTGCAGGGTAAACCGAATTTTTTTCGGGCCGGTAGATCAAACTTCTTATCCCTCGATTATAGAGAAGTTTGATCAATACCGGCTTTTTATTTTCTGCAATAAACCATTCTTTATTAACATAAATCAAACATTGAAATACTTATGTGGTGTATTCTTTTTAATCATCATGATTTCTTTTTGCGCACAAATTCCTTCGGTCTAAGATTCTTTTCCACATATTCTAAAAGCGCTAGATAATTTAAGATCTAATAACAAGAAAATGTAAGCCCTTGTTATTAAGCTTGTTTTAAGTGTTATCATCAAGATCTTAACAGATTGGCTATTTTTTTGATCGTCATTATTAACAGAGTTATCCACAGTTAGATCTAGATCTAGATCTTCGATCAAGTGGTTAAGATCTGATCGCGAGATATATTTTTATCATCAACATAGCGCGAATTCACGGCTTGTGGCATGCTTAGTCTATTCATCACTTATTTCATTGAGTTTATTTTTATGTCTACGATCCCTAGCAATCCCCTTGTGCTTGTCGATGGCTCTTCGTACTTGTTTCGTGCTTATCATTCACCACCGCATTTAACCAATGCTGAAGGTATGGCTACGGGCGCTGTGTATGGTGTCGTTAACATGTTAAAAAGCTTATTAACGCAATTTGACCCAAGTCATATCGCCGTGATCTTCGATGCTAAAGGTCCTACATTCCGAAATGAAATGTATCCAGATTATAAAGCCCATCGTCCACCAATGCCGGATGATCTACGTTGTCAGATCGAACCTGTGCATAACGCTGTTAAAGCATTGGGTTTACCGCTGATCTGTATTTCAGGTGTTGAGGCAGATGATGTGATCGGTACGATCGCACTGCAAGCAAGTGCGGAAGGTCGTGCTGTATTGATCAGTACTGGCGATAAAGATATGGCGCAGTTAGTTGACGAGAATGTCACACTGATCAACACCATGACCGATGTTGTATTAGATCCGCAAGGCGTTAAAGATAAATTTGGTGTACCACCTGAATTGATTATTGATCTGTTAGCGTTGATGGGTGATGCTGCCGATAATATTCCTGGTGTTCCCGGTGTCGGTGAAAAAACCGCATTAGGTCTATTGCAGGGATTGGGTAGTATTAAAGATATTTACAATAACTTAGATGCTATTGCGCCATTAGGCTTCCGTGGATCTAAAACCCTTGCGAAGAAAATGATCGAGCATAAAGACAATGCTGAAATGTCTTATGCATTAGCGACGATCAAGCTTGATGTCGAAACAGGCGTGACACTCGATGATCTCGCTATTACTCCTACTAACGTTGATGATCTTGCTGCGCTATACCAGAAGATGGGCTTTAAGCGTTGGTTAGCGGCACTGGTCGGCGGCGCTGATGCAACGAAACATGTACACGCAGGTAAAGCGGCAAAAGCGAGCTCAAGTGATTCTGCTAATGGTAGTACTGAGGACGGTGCTAACGTTGTTGTGCCATCGACGATTGATCGCAGTAACTATGAAACAATTTTAACCCAAGCTGATTTTGATCGCTGGTTAGAAAAATTAAAGCAATCAGATCTGTTTGCATTGGATACTGAAACCACGAGCCTTAACTACATGCAGGCTGAGTTAGTGGGCTTATCATTTGCGGTTGCTGAAGGTGAAGCTGCTTATTTACCAGTGGCGCATGATTATATTGACGCGCCTGAACAATTAGATCGTGATCATGTATTAGCGTCATTAAAAGCATTACTAGAAGACGATAACGCGAAGAAAGTGGGTCAAAATCTAAAGTATGATGCATCTGTATTAGCGAACTACGGCATTAAGTTAGCCGGTATTGCTTATGACACTATGATTGAGTCGTATGTGTATAACAGTGTCGCGACGCGTCATGATATGGACAGTTTGGCATATAAATATCTTGGCCATACAACCATTAGCTTTGAAGAGATCGCCGGTAAAGGTAAAAAACAATTAACCTTTAACCAAATCGATTTAGAACAAGCATCACCTTACGCCGCTGAAGATGCAGATGTTACCTTACGCTTACACAATGTATTGTGGCCTAAGATCGAAGCTGAACCTTCGTTAGTGACTTTATTTAACGAGGTTGAATTACCGCTTGTTAGTATCTTGTCTGGTGTTGAGCGCCAAGGTGTATTGATTGAAAAATCAAAACTGGATGCACAAAGTGTAGAGCTTGGTGAGCGCATGCTAGAGCTAGAAGCAAAAGCGCACGAAATTGCAGAGCAACCTTTTAACCTGAGTTCCCCAAAACAATTGCAAGAAATTCTGTTTGTGAAAATGGAATTGCCTGTTATTAAGAAAACACCAAAAGGTGCGCCATCAACAGCAGAAGAAGTGTTACAAGAATTAGCGCTTAATTATCCATTGCCGAAGCTGATTTTAGAATACCGTAGTTTAAGTAAACTGAAATCAACGTATACGGATAAGCTACCAACCTTGATCGAAGAAAAAACTGGTCGCGTACATACTTCTTATCATCAAGCCGTTACCGCTACGGGTCGTTTATCATCAAGCGATCCAAATCTACAGAATATTCCTGTACGAGCGGGTGAAGGTCGACGTATCCGTCAGGCGTTTATTCCTGAAACAGGTTATAAATATGTTGCAGTGGATTACAGCCAAATTGAATTACGTATTATGGCGCATTTATCACAAGATAAAGGTTTATTAACCGCGTTTTCTGAAGGTAAAGATATTCACAGTGCAACCGCTGCTGAAGTATTTTCTGTTGATTTAGCCGATGTCACGACAGATCAACGTCGTAGTGCGAAAGCGATTAACTTCGGACTTATTTATGGCATGAGTGCATTTGGTTTAGGTCGTCAGTTAAACGTACCGCAAAAAGAAGCTAAGCAATATATGGCGCGTTACTTCGAGCGTTACCCTGGTGTATTAACGTATATGGATGACACGCGAAAAGTAGCGAAAGATAAAGGTTATGTTGAAACCTTGTCTGGACGTCGTTTGTATCTACCAGAAATTAACGCACGTAATAAAATGCGTCAAATGGCGGCTGAACGTGCTGCGATTAATGCACCAATGCAAGGCACTGCATCAGACATCATCAAGAAAGCGATGATCAATGTTGCGGGTTGGATGGAGACGGTGGAAACGGACTCTATTCGCATGCTAATGCAAGTGCACGATGAATTGGTTTTTGAAATTAAAGAACAGCATGTTGATGCTTATGTTGAAAACATTAAAGAGTTGATGGCTGCGGCAATGTCGTTAGATGTCCCACTACTTGCTGAAGCAGGTGTTGGTGATAACTGGGATGAAGCACATTAACATCCCATTAGGGACTGATTACGCGCTAATTCTATAACGCGAGTATAGTATAGAAACTAAAACCAGTCTCATGACTGGTTTTGTTGTTTTTATACATAAAAAAAAGCTATTAGTGCGCATTGTCACAAAAATTGTAACTAAATAACGTATTTTACTTTCGGTTGAAATAAGTTTGCAGTATATTGGCGGGGTAGGGTATGGAGGTTCGAAATTATATTTCAAACCTTTTGTTTCAAATTGAATTTATTATTCATCGCCACGTCACTTTTTGACGAGGCGTTTTTTTTGCCTACAATTCAGTAAAGACTCAGTAACGACTAATCGTCTTCGTTAATGTATTCGTAGTCACTGTCATCGTACTCTTCGGTGTCTTCACTTGGAGTACCTGTTGCAGGTTCTAGCGCATACCATTCACATAGCTTGTTTTTAAGTACATCAATACCGGTATGTTTTAATGACGAGAATGGTGCAACAGTTACGTCACCACCAAATTCTTTCACGGCTTCTTTTACTTCTTTAACCGTTTTGCTGCGAACGCCTTGCTTCAATTTATCCGCTTTGGTTAATAACGCCATTACTGGAATTTCAGAATCAATCGCCCAAAGAATTAATTGCTTATCTAATTCTTTTAACGGGTGACGAATATCCATTAATACCACGATACCTTTTAATGAATCGCGTTTTTGTAGGTATTCACCTAATGCTTTCTGCCATTTTTTCTTTACTTCAAAAGGTACTTTTGCAAAACCATAACCTGGTAAATCGATTAGGCGTTTGCCGTCTTCGATTTCAAATACGTTAATAAGTTGCGTACGGCCAGGTGTTTTACTTGTTCTCGCTAAACTTTTTTGGCGTGTCAAAGTGTTTAATGCACTTGATTTACCTGCATTAGATCGCCCAGCGAAAGCAATTTCAATGCCCGAATCATCTGTTAGGTGACTAATGTCTGGCGCACTAATCCTAAAGGCAGCGTTTTCGAAGTGTATCTTTTTGTTATCCAATTTAATATCTCTCATTGAAATTGTGTTAAATGATTACTTTTTTTTGAAAATGTGTAAAATAGTCAAAAAGAATAATAATAAGTGTAACATGTCACGCCGTGACATGGGATCGGAAGCTGAAAATAACAAGTGGAATGCTATGAAAAGTCTTGTCTTATCTTTTGCAATGTTAATCGGATTAATGGGTACTGCCCAAGCTGCAGGGGATGCAGCTGCGGGTGAAGCTATTTCTGGTACATGTACTGCGTGTCATGGTGCTGATGGCAATAGCCCTGCAAGTATCTATCCTAAACTAGCGGGGCAGAATGCTTCGTACCTTGTCAAGCAGTTGAAAGATTTTCAGCTTGCTATGCAAACTGGTGGTGAAAAGGGTCGTAACGATCCTGTCATGATGGGTATGGCGGCAATGTTAACTGAAGAAAACATGCAGGATCTTGCTGCATTCTATTCAGAGCAAACAATGAAGCCTGAAGAAACGCCTGAAGAAGTGGTTGCAGCTGGTCAACTATTATACCGTGGTGGCGACATCGAGCGTGGTATTACAGCTTGTTCTGCATGTCATGGCCCACGTGGTAATGGTAGCGAAACGGCTAAATTCCCGAAAATATCTGGCCAACATGCTGATTACATTAAAGCGCAGCTAGAGAAATTCAGTAATAAAGAACGTGCAAATGACCAAAATGGTATGATGCATGATATCGCATATAAAATGAAACCTGCGGATATGGAAATTATTTCTAAATATCTAGGTGGCCTTCACTAAGCATTTTTGTTTAGTAGGTACATTTTTATATCGTAAAAAACTCAGCCTCGGCTGAGTTTTTTATTTTCATCTTATCTAAATTATCTTTTTTCTTCCTTGCTTTTTTGGTAGTCTGCGCTCACTTAAAGAATTGCCTACTTATGCCCTTAATAAAGATTGGTAAATTGACTATCTTTAAATAAGGCGAAATACGATACCCCACTGATCAACAAGATTGTAAACAAGCTTATTGTTAACCTTGCTATCAGACAGATTTAAAACAGAGAATACTATGACACGTAAAAGAAAAGAACGCTCAGGCGGCCCGTTAGCAATTGCTAAATCAGACCGTAGTAAACGTGAAACGAATACTCAAGCAGTAGAAGCGCGCAAGCAAAAACGACTAAAAAAACGTAAAGGTTTAGCATCAGGTAATAAAACGGCTGAAGCTGAAAAAGGCAAAAAAGGTACTGGCGGTCCACGTAAATCAGGTGATCCTCGTATCGGCAGTAAAGCACCAATTCAATTAGTGTCGGCGCCAACGCCAGTTGCACAACCTGCGATTGTAAAAGTAAAACAACCGAAAGCAGAAGTGAAACCTGTTGCACCTGTATTAACGTTCGAGCAAGAGCTTGATAAGTTAGAAAGTGATGCACGTCTAAATGGTCTATTACTGCGTCTAGATAACAACGAAGTACTAAACCATGATGATCAAGATTATGTCGATCAAGGTGTAGAGCGTCACGCATTCTTACTTGAAGAACTGGGTTATGCTGATGACGAAGAATTCGACGAAGAGTACGATGAAGCTGAGTGGGATGAAGCGATGATGGCTGAACTTGATGCTAAATCACTGAACACGAATACTGAGCAGTTATCTGAAGATGAATTGTATGAGCGTTTCCTAGCAACAGAAAAAAAATTAAAGAACAACGATAACGAGGGCTAATAATGCAAGCGAGTTGGATGATTTTAATCGGCAGTGGATGCCTGATCATTCTGGCATTATCAGTGTATGCGGGACGTTTACTGTATCGTGTAAAAGCGCAACAAGTGCAGCAGCTAAATCAACAAAATGACGCCATTGCTGCACGTAAAGTTCGTATCACTGAAAGTGTACAGATTATTGCTAAAGCTATGGGGAGTGAAGAATGTGACTTGTCTGAAGGCACAATCCGTATCTGTAAGTTACTCGCCGCAATTCCAGCTGCGGAACCTGTTGATTGGGTTAAGCTGTATCCTGACTTACATGCGTTTTATGAAAAAATAAAACACATGCCGATTATGGATGCTCGCAGTGAGCTATCAAAAAAAGAGCGCATGCAATTAGATTTAAACCGTTTTCGTTTTGAAGGTGAATACGCTGAGTGTGTGCAGCAAGATGTTGCTCGCTTAACTACGTTTGAATGTTAATTAATAACGCTCTAATCGTTAATATTATGATGTAAGACAAGCTGCTCGGTATTGCTTTTCGGCATACTGTCGCGACTTGTCTTAGGGGATGAATATGCTAAATCAAAAATTAGTCTGGGATCAGGCTATGATCGAAAAATATAATTACAGTGGTCCAAGATATACATCGTATCCAACTGCGTTGGAATTTGATGAATCGTTTGGCTATCAAGACTTTCGCTTTGCTTGCGATGAGACGCCAGATAAGCCGTTGTCACTGTATGTGCATATTCCTTTCTGCCATAAGCTTTGTTATTACTGTGGTTGTAACAAGGTTATTACGCGCCATCTGCATAAAGCCGATAAGTACCTTGATGTACTGGAAGCGGAAATTAAGCTACAAGCCCCATTTTTTAAAGACCGTAATGTATCACAACTGCATTGGGGTGGTGGTACGCCAACGTTTTTAACACAGCCGCAAATTCAACGTTTGATTGATGTGTTAAAAGACAGTTTTACTTTTGCTGACGATGCTGAAATTTCGATTGAAGTTGACCCGCGTGAAATTGAACTGAGTACTATCGACTTATTATCTAAAGTTGGTTTTAACCGTTTAAGCCTCGGTGTTCAAGATTTTGATAAAAAAGTACAAGCAGCGATTAATCGTGATCAAGATGAAGATTTCATTTTTGCTATTATTAAACGTGCACATGAACTTGGCTTTAAATCGACGAACATTGATTTAATTTACGGTTTACCACACCAAACCAAAGAAACGTTCCATAACACATTAGAACGTGTACTTGATTTAGACCCAGCCCGTTTAACCGTGTTTAACTATGCGCATATACCGAGCTTGTTTGCCGGTCAGCGTAAAATGAAAGAAGAAGATATGCCGTCACCTTCAGATCGTTTAGCGATTTTGGAAGACGCAATTTCATTTTTAACTGACAACGGTTACCAGTTTATTGGTATGGACCACTTTGCTAAACCGGATGATGAATTAGCCATTGCTCAACGTGAAGGCATACTGCATCGTAACTTCCAGGGTTATACAACCCAAGGTGAAAGTGATTTATTAGGCCTGGGTGTTTCTTCAATTAGTCAGATTGGTAATGCGTATTCGCAAAACCAAAAAGAATTAAAAACTTATTACAAACAAGTTGAAGAACTGGGTCATGCCCAATGGCGTGGTGTTGGTTTGAATGATGATGATTCAATTCGTCGCGCTGTTATCAAGCAATTAATGTGTAATTTTGAACTGGATATGGACAAGATTGCCAATACTTTCGATCTTGATTTCGCGAGTTACTTTGCTGAAGACATGGGGTTATTACAAACGTTCATTAATGACGAGTTAGTCATTGTTGGCGGTAATATGCTACAAGTTGCACCGAAAGGTAAGTTGTTGATCCGTAATATTTGCATGTGTTTCGATGTGTATTTACGTCAACGCGCACGTCAACAGCAGTTTTCTCGAGTAATTTAATCGTTCCAGTAAGATGACATAATAATGAGGCACCTAATGGTGCCTTTTTAATACCCGAAAGGCAGGCATCCCGCCAGTTACCACGAAATAGTACTCTCGATTTTTTGACTATTAAGTTAGTATTAGCGACTTGATTTCATAGAAGATTAATATACATAACTTGGTATCTATGTAATATTGCCCTTCGACTAACATTATCGTATTTTATATAGCGGTTAATGACAGAAATGATCACAAAAATGGAAGTACGCCTATGAAAGCGATAGTCATTGATATTGATGATACAGTATTAGATTTTGGTTCTCGGTTACGTGAATTTGTTAATCATCAATATGATAAACAAGTGACTGGTAAGCCATTAGCATGGGACTTATGTGAATGGTTGGGGATTAAAGAAGGTCAGGACGTTAAAATATTAAAAGAGTTTGCATCTAGCTGGCAATTTGGCGCGTTGGACGCATTGCCAGGCGCATCTCGAATTCTAACTAAGTTAGCGCAAGAAGGTTATGAAATATTCTGTATTACCGCCTGTAGTCGTGATGGACAAGTTGAAGCGCTACGTCGCGCCAATATGTACCATTGCTTCGGTAATATTTTTCAAGAGATTTTCTTTGTTGAATTTGGTGAGTCAAAAGCGACTTATTTAAATAAAATTCAACAGACACATGAAATCCATGCTTTTGTTGATGATAAATATGACAATCTTGTGGATGCGAAAAATGCCGGTATTGATAACTGTATCATGATAAAACAACCGCATAACAAGGTGTTTAGAGAGCATGTCACTTGTGCTCACGATTGGTATGAAATTTCTCATATCATTCAAACTTGGCACGGTAAGTCATGGTCGATACAGTAGGCTAAACTTATCATTAGCGATGAAGATCTCAGTTATGCAATGTATCTGAGGTTTTCAATTTGTAGTTTTAATTAGTACTTATGACTTTCAGGTGAAAGTGGTACTATCTATTTAATAGATAACTTAAATTGTGTGGGATATGAGAAATCATGCAGCAACGACATACTGATATTATTAATCTTGTAAATGAAGAGGGACGCGCGTCTGTCGGCGAAATGTCGATTAAGCTGGGTGTTTCAGAGGTCACGATCCGTCATGACCTGAACAAGTTAGAAAAAGAAGGCTTCATCCGTCGTGTTCATGGTGGTGCTACTCCACATAATACCGATAACGTGTCTCACCGTATTACGGTTAATTATGAACACAAGCGCAAGATGGCGATGTGTGCAGCGAGTTTGGTTGAGCATGGTGAAACTGTCATGATCGAAGGCGGTAGTGCAAATGCATTACTGGCTAAAGAACTCGGTAAACGTAGTGATGTTACTATCATTACGCCAAGCAGTTACATTGCTCATTTGATGAAAGAAACAGACGTTAAGATCATCGTGTTAGGTGGTCTGTATCAACATGAAAGTGAAAGTATGGTGGGCACATTGACGCGTCTTTGCATCAAGCATACTCACTTTACTAAAGCATTTTTAGGCATTGATGGCTTGCATCCGAATACAGGCTTTACAAGCCGTAATATGATGCGTGCTGATGTTGGTGTAGCAATTTTAGAGAAAGGTGCACAGAATATTGTCATCACAGATTCGTCTAAATTTGGGCAAGTGCACAATACGCCATTATACCAATTCGAACAGGTTGATATGGTTATTACTGACGAAGATGCATCGTTAGAATATGTAAACCTATTAGAAAAACATAATATTAAAGTCGTAAAATAATTTTCCTCTACGACTGTTTTAATCTGTGTTTTATCAAAACCAGTTAGAATTGTTATAATATAACAATTCTAACTGGCGTCAGCTACAAATGTTATGTTATATTATAACGCTGTTTACTGACCCTCGTGTTTATACCATGTCTTTATTGTTATTTCTGAGCATTGCAACGCTCTTCCTTGGCCCTTATTTATGTAAATTTGTCGGCTCTAAATCCGATCGTTTTGCTTTCTTCGATAGCTTTATTTTTGTCTCTATTGGCGGTTTGGTATTATTCCACATCTTGCCAGAGTTACTAGAAAGTGGCGGGATTGCTGTGCTTGGATTAATGTTGGTTGGCTTATTTGGCCCTGGCATGGTTGAGAAAGTATTCCATAAAATCGCCAAGCAAACCCATTCGGTTACTTTGATATTAGGTGTGCTAGGTTTAGTCTTACATGCGATCACCGATGGTGGTGCGCTGGCCATTGAAGATGACCAGACTGCTTATTTATTAGCGATTGGTGTGGTACTGCATCGTTTCCCTGTTGGCCTTACTGTGTGGTGGTTATTACGACCGCATTATGGCCGTGCGCTACCATTGGCTGTTTTAACTGCAATGTCCTTAGCGACGGTTGCTGGTACTTGGTTAGGTGGAGAACTGATTGCGCACGATAGCGGTAATTGGTTGATCTGGTTCCAAGCGTTAGTCATGGGCTCTATCTTACATGTGGTATTTCACCAGCCCTACAAGCAAGAACACGGTAAAGAAACGCAACGAGATAAATTTGCCGCTGGCACAGGCAGCTTAATTGGCGCTATTTGTTTGCTTGCGGTATTACTGCCACATTGGTTAGGTTATGCGCCGCATAATCATGATGCCCCTGTAACTGTCGAATCACAGATTGTCACCTCAGCTGAATTACACTCAGCTGACCATGTCGGACACGATGACCATGTCGGTCACGATGACCATGTCGGTCACGATGACCATGTCGGTCACGATGACCATGTCGGTCACGATGACCATGTCGGTCACGATGACCATGTCGGTCACGATGACCATGTAGGACACGATGACCATGTCGGACATGATGACCATGTAGGACATGATGACCATGCAGCAGCTGATAATGATCACGCTGGGCATGCACATGGCAATGAAACAGCGGAAACCTTATTACGCTTTGTGAGCTTGTCGTTACATGCCGCGCCAGCGTTATTATTCGCTTATATCCTTACTTGGCTGATTAACTTTGTGAAACCAGCCTTTAATATGGTCGGTCAATTACGCAGTACGGGCCCAGTTGCTGGCGCATTGAAAGGCACACTCATTGGTTTGCCATTGCCTATTTGCATACCCGATGCATCAGGTATGTATAAGCAACTGATTAAAGCGGGTTGTGGTTCTGCATTAGCGGTTTCATTCTTAGTTGCATCCCCTGTTATTGGCTTTGATGCGTTACTTATTTCATTACCGCTGTTGGGTGTTGAATGGGTTGGTATACGTTTAGTGATGGCGGTTATATTAGCGGTGACGTTAGGCTTACTTATTGGTTCATTATTCAAAAAGCATGACTTGAATAGCGATACTTGCGCGACGACCGAAGAGTTAGAGGCATCAACGTCACGCCTTAAACGTGCATTTGAACATGGTTTTTCACATCTTATTGATCATACCGCACCTTGGGTATTATTTGGTTTGATTGCGGCAGCGACATTTACGCCAACCATTGGCTGGGAGTTCTTACAGCAAGAACCTTGGTTACAGGTTGTATTGGCTATTCTGATTGCCTTGCCGTTCCACTTCTGTGCCACCGGTATTACGCCTGTACTGGCCATTATGCTGGTTGCTGGCGTATCTCCTGGTGCGGTTGTGGCCTTTAGTTTAGTCGGACCCACATTGAACTTAGATTTGTATCGCTTTATTAAAGACAATCAAGGTAAGCAGATTGCGATGGCGGTCGTGATGGCCATTGTCACTGTCGCGCTACTACTAGGCTTAGGCATTATGTATTGGGTACCTGAGTTACCGAAACCTTGGTTAACGTTAGCGCCACATTGGCAAGATGATTGGTGGCGTTATGCTAGTTTAGCGATAGTGACAGTGTTATTTGCGATTAGTATTTTACGTCGCGGTGCACGTAGCTTTATGCTGGAGTTATTACCGCATAGTTTTAGAAATGCGAAACCACATCATCACCATTAGACGGTGATATCAATCTTACTGCTACGGGCGTCGCGTCGTTTACTGACTCGACGTTCGTAACGGGGATTATGCTTTAATAGACGTTGCCGCCGTTCATGGCGGTGACGCTGCTCCATGATAAATTCACCTTCTACCTCTATCGTGTCGATGATATTGATATCTTGATTTATGTTGTCTATATTTGCTTCCATGCTGGCCTACTTGTGGTTTTATAGAAATAACTCTCTGTTAATACGCAATTTTATGTATAAAGATCAAGCTTACTCGTTTTACATTTGCAAGGTCAAATCTGATCTGGTTTACTAAGATTAGTATAGTTACAGAAAACTAAGTATTCATTACCGATGAATTTTGAATACGAACAAAGGAGGCAAGTATGCTAAATCAGGGACGGTTACTTCATGCCAAAAAAAGTTAGCGATATACTAAGCCAAGATGAGCTTAATTTATTACAGGAAGTCATCGATAGCCAAGCTGCTCATAGCTGCAATGATATTGCTATGTCGGATATATCGAAACAGCTGCTTAATGTCTTAGCACAATCGAGTGATATTGTACTTGTTGCTCAGCGCGAGCAAGAGGAGTATCGCTTTCCGCTTTATTTACTCGATGATGAACTAAAGGAATTGGGGCAGCCAGATATTATTGATCATAAAGGTGGCGGCGGCCGCTATTGGCGTTTTGCAGCACCGAAAGGACTGAAAATATTCGATCATAAAGGTGATGTGCTATTAGGTGTTGTCAGCAATATTTCCACCTCGGGATTATTCATGTTGTGTAGTGAACTGCAACTTACATCGTCAGGTGTTAATCTGAAAGAGGGGGCTAATCTACGCTTTTATCTAAAGATTCCGCAGCGTGGTTTTCACTTAGTTGATGCGACGGTGGTAAGGATTGAAAGTGAGAAGAATAATATTAAAGGACTAGCGTTAAAATTTAATATTAACGATGAACTGACATTAATATTACATGATTATATTATCGAGCAGCACGATGCTTTGCATGATTAAAATGAGCAGCTAATGGGCTTGAAGGTACCGACTAACTGCTATTCGCTGTATCAGTGATGAGATATTATAATTATGTTGTCTTAATCATTGAGTTCTATTTCACGCGCGACGAAATCACTATCAATGATCACACCTTCAACTTCAACATCGATGCCATCAACAAAGTTAGCTTGATTCAGTTTGTCGTAAACCGTGTTAGCATCTGCTTGTATTACTTGATTCGTTTGGGCATTCATTTTAAATGATGTCACTATTCCTGCTGTTCGTGTGATATCACTCACTATACCGTCGAACTCAAATTTAAACTGCTCCCAGTCATCATTATCTTGTTCATCAAACTCAATTTCTGTTGCTAAGCGATTATCGCCTTGTTTAACCGAATTAACTTCAACCATTTGGCCTGCAGTTAAGTTATTTTGGTTACCGTCAGCAAATTGAGTTTGGCTGTTTACCAAGAAACGACCTCGTGAATTTAATTCAAAGCTAGTTTTATCGTTGGCAACCCAAGTTATAATACCTTCTACTTCACTGTCATCGCCTAAATCATCATAATCTTCTACGTCAATTTCTGTCGCGTTAAAGGTATTATTGTACGTGCCTTTGACTTCAACCCACTGACCATTTCTGAGCGTTTCGTTATCCTCAATGACGGCATTGCTATAATCGACAGTGATCGTATTTGCGAGTTGAAACTCGGTGTTTGTTAAGTTTGAGATTAGTCCTTCAATTTCAGCCTGACCGATTAAGTCGACATCATCAAATTCAACGACTGAAAGTACAGTATAACCGCCATCAGCAGCTGGAATAGAAGACAGCATTACCCAGTCTCCATTATCAATATCATCGGATAACTCTGCGAAAGTGAGCGCAACACCATTAATTGTAAAAGTCTTTGCAGTATGGTTTACATTGCTTACAACACCGACAATAGTTGGATTTAATCGAACTTGAGTACTGTCTTGGCCACTTGTCGTGATATTAACTAACATGTCTTTTTGCAGTTGCTTCAGCGCCAATGGGGTGGTGTTATAAGCAATATTATCAGCATTGTAGCGATGACCATTCACGGCTATTTGGTTGGTGCTTAGATCGACTAACTCAATCGTTCCAGCGACACCTTGCAGTGTTAGATCTGAATCTGATTGGTTATCATCACTATTACAAGCCATTAACGATGCTGAAATAGCGGTAACTAAAAATAAATTTTTCATGATTTACCTACTCAATTGTCGGGTGATATCAATATTTGAGCGCATAATATAAGTAACTATGTGAAGTGTTCGTGAAGGCGGGATATGAACGTTTTAATTGTTGATGGTCATTATAATATAGCAGAGACTATCGCTGATTACTTAGGCCTAGCTGAGATCACTGTGGACTTTACTTATCGTGGTAAAGCGGCTATCGAGTTGTGAATGTGTGGTGTTTGATTATTGTTGAACGAATATGCGAGCGGGTGTAGTGGTTGCTCAGCATTGTTGACGATGATGATGTATTTTGGGTGACGATTTATTTTTCTTTAGATTCATCATCATCAGTACATGCACTTGCGACAAAATTGACTGATGATGATGTTGTTAAGTAATAATATAGGTTAATGCGTATTAATTAATATCCAACTCTTTTAATTTACGGGTGAGGGTATTACGACCCCAGCCCAATAGTTTTGCCGCATCTTGTTTATGGCCTTGAGTATACTCTAATGCCGTCTGCAGCATGATACGTTCAAAGTCGGGCATGGCCTCAGCAAGAATATCGCTTTGCCCTGATGCTAATTGCTGCGCTGTCCACGTCTTTAATTGACTACGCCAATCGCCAATTTCTGCACCACTATTATTTAGTTTCACTGGTTGTTCATTGGTGATCTCGGGTGGTAAATCATCAATAAAAATTTCTTGGCCGCTGGCCATTACCGTTAACCAACGGCAAATATTCTCAAGTTGACGAACATTACCGGACCAGTGGTGATTGGCTAAGTAAGTTTGGGCTTCCTTACTGAGAATTTTGGTCTCGACGCTTAATTCTTTACCCGCTCTAATTAAAAAATGATTGGCTAATTTGGGGATATCTTCACGGCGCTCATTCAATGAGGGGATATGAATTCGGATCACGTTTAAGCGATGAAATAAATCTTCACGGAAACTACCATCAGCGACCTTTTGTTCTAAGTTCTGGTGGGTTGCGGCAATGATGCGAACATCGACACTCACCGGTGAATGGCCACCGACACGATAAAATTGGCCATCGGATAATACCCGTAATAGCCGAGTCTGGATATCGATCGGCATATCGCCAATCTCATCTAAAAACAGCGTACCGCCATTAGCTTGTTCAAACCGACCATTGCGGACGTTTGCGGCACCGGTAAAAGCCCCTTTTTCATGGCCAAATAGCTCTGATTCAATTAAGTCTTTGGGGATCGCAGCCATATTCAAGGCAATAAACTCATTGTTTACCCGTGGGCTGTGCTTGTGTAATGCTTGGGCAACAAGTTCTTTACCTGTGCCTGATTCGCCATTAATTAATACACTAATTGATGAGCGAGATAAACGCCCAATAGCGCGAAAAACTTCCTGCATTGCAGGTGCCTCGCCAATAATTTCAGTCACGGGAGCAACTTTGTTATTTCTCCGGCGATTCTTTGACTGCTCTCTGGCGTGCGTTACTGCGCGAGTTGCTAAAGATACTGCTTCATCGATATCAAATGGCTTTGGTAAGTATTCGAATGCACCAGCCTGATAAGCGTTCACTGCACTATCGAGATCGGAATGTGCCGTCATGATAATGATCGGTAGATCTGGATGGATAGCGTGGATTTTATCCATGAGTTCTAAACCGGTCATTTCCGGCATGCGGATGTCAGAAATAATAATATCGGGCTGTTCGAATTCTAATTTATTTAATAAAGCATGTGGTTCAGCAAATGCAACGGTATTAAATGCTTCAGATTTTAGTGCTTTATCAAGTACCCAGCGGATAGAACTATCGTCATCGACAATCCAAACTGTTGCTGTTGTCATAGTTTAATCCTTTATTTTCTTAATGGCAGATAGATGGCAAATTCAGTGTGCCCTGGCCAGCTAGTACACTCAATTTTGCCTTTATGCTGTTTCACGAGGTTTTGTGCAATAGACAGACCAAGTCCGGTGCCACCTTGTCTGGCTGTGACCATCGGATAGAATAAGGTATCTTTGATATGCTCAGGGATACCGGGACCATTATCAATGATCTTGATTTCAGCGCTCAGGCGATATTTCTGTCCTTGAATATTCACTTGATGCGCTGTTCGAGTAATAATTTTTATAGTACCGGAATGTTTTAGAATTTGAATTGCATTACTAATAATATTCAGTAGTGCTTGCTGTAATAAATCCGGTTCCATCTCAAAATCAGGGATCGAAGGGTCGTAATCGCGCTCGATGATAATACCCGCCGGTAAATCAAATTCGACAAGTTGTTTCACTTTTTCAATTACGGAGTGAATATTTAAAATAGTTTGCTTACCGGGTTTTTGTGGCCCTAGTAAGCGATCTACAAGTGCGCGTAAACGGTCGGCTTGTTCAATGATAATGCCGGTAAATTCTTTTAGCTCTGCTGTTGGCAGTTCTTTTTCCAGTAATTGCGCTGCGCCACGTAAGCCACCCAGTGGGTTTTTAATCTCGTGGGCTAAACCACGCACTAATTCTTGCGCAGCTTGTTGCTGTACGTGCTGATAAAGCTCTTGGCTGATTTTTTTTTGTAAATCGATCTGCCTCGCTTCAATCAAAATACAGGTATCAGCACCAAAGTTGGTTAGCGTTGCGGATATTTCAACTAGCAGTTGGCGATCATCAATCACCAATGACACTTCATTATCGGTAAAGCCTTGGCCTGTTTTAATCGTGCTTGCGAGTAACGATAAATCTAGCGTTGTGTATTCAATGACATCGGTTATTTTCATGTCCAGTACACGGGTGGCACTTGATCCTAATAACTGTTCTCCAGCTGGATTGAGATATTTAATATGCAGATCATTATCGAGCACGAAAACTGACGAAACTAAGTTGTTGAGCAATGACTGCTGCGTTTCAGGGATCATGATCATGGTATTTCCTTATCAGGATTACTGTTCGTTACCGCTCTGCACCATTTTGGTGCCACTATTGAAATACTACTGCACAGCGTGATGAAATTAAAGCTGCTATGCGTTAATTAGCTTTAAAACGATGTAAATAAACAGTAATTAGCTCAGATGATGCAATTACCTTGCCTAAATTGTTAATTATTTGTAACTGTAACTTATGTGTGCCAATCGGAATATTATGGACCGTAAATTGGCTATCAATTTGTTCGCTATGGATCACGCCATCAATTAACAAGCGAATGTTTAAACCGTAGGTCAGAGTGTGACTGAGTTTGGCTGACACGATTATCTCACCATTATTACTGCGCAAGGTTTGTTGCTCGACAGGACTGTTGATACTAATCGTGATGGGTAAAGGAGTATCAGGGGTGGTCGGTACTGCAGTACTTGCTACAGGTGTTCGAGATTGGGTCAGTGAACCTATCGATGGTGGTGTTAGCTTGACGTTAATTTTAGTTGCCGATTCAGGTTTGCTTTCGTCATCTGAAAAGTGGGTAATGCCTTGTTCATCAGTCCATTGATAAATAGCGGCCGTACTGGTGTAACTGGTGAGTAATAGTATTAATAATATAGCGTGTTGCATAACGACATCCTGTCTATTGCTTCTTGATCTATATGGTTATTCTCACCTAGTTACATAAAATTAACAAACAAAAAACCCGCTAAATAGCGGGTTTTTTTAGATTAATTTGTATTAATAACAAATTATACGCTGTAGTACATTTCAAACTCAACTGGGTGAGTTGTCATGTTCAGTCTTTCAACTTCTTCAGCTTTAAGCTCAATGTATGCATCGATAGTATCGTGTGCCATTACATCGCCAGCAATTAAGAATTCACGGTCAGCATTTAGTGCAGAAAGTGCTTCTTCTAGAGATGCTGCCACTTGTGGGATCTCTGCTGCTTCTTCAGGAGGAAGGTCATATAGATCTTTATCCATTGCATCACCTGGGTGAATACGGTTTTTAATACCGTCGATACCCGCCATTAACATTGCAGAGAATGCAAGGTATGGGTTAGCCGCTGGATCTGGGAAACGTACTTCAATACGTGTCGCTTTTGCAGACGGTACGATTGGGATACGAATAGATGCAGAACGGTTACGTGCAGAGTAAGCAAGCATTACAGGTGCTTCAAAACCAGGAACTAGACGTTTGTACGAGTTAGTTGCAGGGTTAGCAAATGCGTTAATTGCTTTAGCATGTTTGATGATGCCGCCAATGTAGTAAAGCGCTGTTTCAGATAGACCGCCATATTGATCACCAGCAAAAATGTTTTCGCCATTTTTCTGTAGTGATTGGTGACAATGCATACCTGAACCGTTATCGCCAACTAATGGCTTAGGCATAAATGTTGCTGTTTTGCCGTAAGCGTGTGCAACATTATGGATAACGTATTTCGTGATTTGAACTTCATCGGCTTTTTCAACGATTGAGTTGAATAATGCTGCGATTTCATTTTGACCGGCTGTTGCTACTTCATGGTGATGTGCTTCAACTGTTAAGCCCATCTCTTCCATTACTAAGCACATTGCGCTACGGATGTCTTGTGCAGAGTCAACTGGTGATACTGGGAAGTAACCACCTTTAACGCCTGGACGGTGACCCATGTTGCCGCCTTCGTACTCTTTATCTGAGTTCCAAGAAGCTTCTTCAGCGTCAATTTTGTACATACTACCTGACATGTCTGTTTTGTATTTAACATCATCAAATAGGAAAAATTCTGGTTCTGGACCAAAGAATACGTCATCTGCGATACCAGTTGAACGTAAGTATGCAAGTGCACGTTTAGCTACTGAGCGTGGGTCACGGCTATAACCTTGCATTGTTGCTGGTTCTAGTACGTCACAACGTAGATTCAGTGTTGTTGCTTCTGTGAACGGGTCAAGTACAGCTGTTGCCGGATCTGGCATCAATACCATATCTGACTCATCGATGCCTTTCCAACCTTGAATTGATGAACCATCAAACATTTTACCTTCTTCAAAGAAGCCGGCATTTACTTGATGATGTGGTAGAGAAACGTGCTGCTCTTTACCTTTAGTATCTGTAAAACGTAAATCTACAAATTTAACGTCTTGTTCTTTAATTAGAGCTAATACGCTTTCTGCTGACATAATAAAATAACCTCCGGTGTCATCAATATGATGGCTTCATTTAAAGTTGTTGACTGTAAACAATCATAAACTAAATAATGCCATATATGTGCCAACTATTTAAGTTGTTGATTTAAATGTTTTAATGTACATGTATTCGCTTGCGTCAACCGGTGTGCGCACTATTACTGTGCGTGGAGCGCACCATTTTAGTGCGTCAAACGGGTAAGCATTGAAGCTGTACATTCGTTCTTACTCTGTTCGATATTATGGTTTATTTTCAACGATTACCAGTAAAATCGTATTCAAATAATGTTGAATATTTATATCTTATATAGTGTCGATAAATAACGGCATAAAGACTTTAATTGCACTTTAACTTGTGTGCTAAAAGCCCGTATCAGGCCTATCGCCCGCTTTTTAAATAAAAAAAAATGCAATCATTTTACTCTGCGTCAAAATTTTGCTAGGTAGATCACAGCGAGGCGGTTACAATACTGCCTAATTTTTACCCATATAAAAACATAGAGGCATCACAGTGCTAGATAAACTACGCAATATTGCGATTATCGCTCACGTTGACCACGGCAAAACGACTTTAGTTGACAAGTTATTAGAACAGTCAGGTACTTTAGAAACACGTGGTGGTAATGAAGAACGTGTAATGGATTCTAACGATCTTGAAAAAGAACGTGGTATTACAATTCTTGCTAAGAATACTGCAATTACATGGAAAGATTACCGTATCAACATCGTAGATACTCCAGGACACGCCGATTTCGGTGGTGAAGTTGAGCGTATTATGTCTATGGTTGATAGTGTTTGCCTAATCGTTGATGCTGTTGATGGTCCTATGCCACAAACGCGTTTCGTAACACAAAAAGCATTCGCACACGGTCTTAAGCCAATTGTTGTTATCAACAAAATTGATAAGCCTGGTGCTCGTCCTGAATGGGTAATGGATCAAATCTTCGATTTGTTTGATAACCTAGGCGCGACTGATGAACAGCTAGACTTTAAAGTTGTTTACGCTTCTGCACTAAATGGTTGGGCTAACGCTGAATCAGAAGAAGCAACTGAAAACATGGAACCTTTATTCCAAGCTATTGTTGACGGTGTTGCTGCACCAGAAGGCGATCGTGACGGTGACTTCCAAATGCAAATTTCGCAACTTGATCACAACGCATACGTTGGCGTGATCGGTGTTGGTCGTATCTCACGTGGTTCTGTTAAAGTTAACCAAGCAGTTACTATTGTTGGTTCTGACGGTAAAGAACGTAAAGGTAAAGTTGGCCAAGTATTAGGTTACTTAGGTCTTGAACGTCATGATGTTGAACTTGCACAAGCGGGCGATATCATTGCAATCACTGGTTTAGGCGAACTTAAAATTTCTGACACTATCTGTGCACAGAACAATGTTGAAGCGCTTCCAGCATTATCAGTTGATGAACCAACTGTAACAATGACGTTCCAAGTAAATAACTCACCATTCTGTGGTAAAGAAGGTAAATTTGTTACTTCACGTAACATCCTTGACCGTCTAAACAAAGAGTTAGTACATAACGTTGCACTTAAAGTAGAAGAAACTGCTGATCCAGATAAATTTAAAGTATCTGGCCGTGGTGAACTTCACTTAGGTATCTTAATTGAAAACATGCGTCGTGAAGGTTTCGAGCTAGCAGTATCTCGTCCTGAAGTTATCGAACGTATGATTGACGGTAAGCTACACGAACCAATGGAAACATTGACTGTTGACTGTGAAGATCAACACCAGGGTTCTGTTATGGAACAGTTAGGTATCCGTAAAGCGGAACTAACTAACATGACTCCAGATGGTAAAGGTCGTATTCGTTTAGACTTCATCATCCCAAGCCGTGGTTTAATCGGTTTCCAAACTGAATTCTTAACAATGACTTCAGGTTCTGGTCTTCTATACCATAGCTTCGATCATTACGGCCCACATAAAGGCGGTACAATTGGTCAACGTCAAAACGGTGTATTAGTTTGTAACCAAACTGGTAAAGCTGTAACTTACTCTCTATTCTTCTTACAAGATCGTGGTCGCCTGTTCTTAGGTCACGCTACAGAAGTATACGAAGGTCAAATTGTTGGTATTCATAACCGTGCTAACGATTTAACAGTTAACTGTATTCGTGGTAAACAGCTTACTAACGTTCGTTCGTCTGGTACTGATGAAGCACAAACGCTTTCACCAGCAATCATTCTAACGCTTGAGCAAGCGCTTGAATTCATCGACATCGATGAGTTAGTTGAAGTTACACCGAAAAGCATTCGTATCCGTAAGAAACTTCTTACTGAAAACGAACGTAAACGTGCTAGCCGTCCAGCTAAATAATAATAGTTAACAAGGTTATGAATTAATAATCTTGGCGCTATTACAAAAAAAGGTGATACTTAGGTATCACCTTTTTTTTTACCTTCAAACTACCAAGGACGGAACCTGTGGTTATTTCACCTTATCAACAATCGCTGGTATTCATTGCTAAAACAAAAACCACAATCTGGTTATTCTTATTAACTTGTTTTGCCTTCTTACGTTATTTCGGTAAGCGCGTCAGTGATGATCGGATCACAGTAAACGCCAGTTCTCTCGCTTATACCACGCTACTTTCTCTGGTGCCTTTAATTACCGTCTTGTTTTCTGTGATGTCAGCGTTCCCTGTTTTTGAAACATGGCAGCAAAGCGTAGAATCTTTTTTATATACTAACTTAGTACCGAATGCGACTGGTGCTGTGCAGGGCCATATCGAAGGTTTTGTTGCCAATACCGGAAAGATGACCTCTATCGGTTCTGGGGCGTTATTTATGGTGGCATTGTTGCTGATTAACACTATCGATAAGCACATTAATCATATTTGGCGTTGTAAAATAGATCGCAGTTTCTTTTTATCGTTCGCGGTATATTGGCTTATCTTAACGTTTGGACCGCTGTTCATTGCCATTAGTTTAGGCATCTCGTCTTATTTATTATCCTTGTCATTTGTAGCAGATGTCACTGAAGTCACTGGGTCGGTAAGCTTATTAAAATTAATCCCAGCGTTACTTGGTACTTTAGGGTTATTTGTCATGTATGTAGTGATCCCACATCGCCATGTGCCACTGCGTTATGCGTTTATTGGGGCTTGTATTAGTGCGCTATTGTTTGAAGCGATAAAGCGTATCTTTGCTTGGTATCTAGTACAATTTCCGTCTTATGAAGTGATTTATGGCGCATTAGCAACTATACCTATCTTACTGGTTTGGATTTATGTGTGCTGGTTAATCGTATTGTTAGGCGCTGAAATTACGGCGTCATTAACCGAGTTCACTGAGCAGTTAAAACTCAAAGCGCTACAATCAGAAATAGAACCAGAAATAGAATCAGAACGCCAACAACAGTCACATAACCAGCAGCAAAAACACCGTTCTATGGATGACAGTGCTGACTAAGTAAGACAATTTAAACTCGCTAACGCGATAACATTGTATTTGCTGATGTTAGGTTTCAACTATCAACCTCTGTGTCCTTTGTTGCGGGAAAGGAGGTTGAGAAGACTATGATTGGACTGTACCCCGCCATCCAGCATTATGCTGAACATTATTTACCTGTGAATGCCCAACATTGCCTTTATATTGAGGAAGTGGGAAATCCGGACGGCATACCGCTTATATTTCTTCATGATGGTCCCGGTAAGGGCATTATGGAGGATGACCGACGTTTATTCGACCCAAAGCTATACCGTATTATTTTATTCGACCAGCGCGGCTGTGGGGGGTCTAAGCCGTATGCATGTGTTGATGATAATACGACGCAAGACTTGTTGGAGGATATCAATGCGATCTTAACCTTATTGGCTATTCCGCGCTGTGTATTATTTGGAGAAGGCTGGGGCGCTACCTTGGCATTGTTATACACTTTAAAGCACCGAGATAAGGTTCAGGGATTAATACTACACAGTGTCTTTTTAGCGCGAAATCAGGATTTAGCTTGGCAATTTTCAGCTTCAGGTGGTGCCGCGCAGCTCTTTCCTGAGCATTTTCATCATTTATTGAGTCATGCGAATGGCAATGATTATACCGCACTACTATCCTCCTATAGCCAGTTGTTAGTCAGTGATAATGAGATCGAAAAAATGACTGCTGCCAAAGCGTGGGTGGAATGGCAGGCACAAATTGGTAATCCTCATCCTGAATTTCGCAGTAAAGTGGACTTGATAGATGCTGATGTGGCATTAAGTATGTCGACGCTACAGTGTCATTATTTCTCCCAGCATTGTTTTATTAGCGATAATTATATTTTTAAACACTGTGAGTTATTAGCGCAAGTGCCGATGATCATGGTCCATGGCCGTTTTGATATTTCTAATCCACTCGGCCCTGCTTATGGATTATGTCAACGTTTACCACTCGCGCAATTGTTTATCGTGCCTTATGCTGGGCACTTCGATTGTGAGCCCGGCATGATCGATGCGTTACGAAAAGCAACCGAACTCATGGCTGAGATCATCGACTATGAGTTTGTCAGTGATTAATTTCAGCCATTTCGGTATTATCAATAACATTAATATTTAATAATGATTATTGAGGCAAGGCATGATTGCATTGATCCAACGTGTGCGTAAAGCAGATGTAAGCGTTGAAAATGAAGTGATTGGTAAAATAGAACAGGGATTATTGGTATTCCTCGGCGTTGAAAAAGGCGATACTGAAGCCAAAGCAAAACGTTTATGTGAGAAATTACTGGCGTATCGTGTGTTTAGTGATGCCGACGATAAGATGAATTTGAATGTGCAACAAGTTAACGGTGAATTGTTAGTTGTGTCGCAATTTACCCTTGCCGCGGATACTAATTCTGGCACGCGTCCGAGCTTTTCGACGGCCGCCGCGCCTGCTGATGCGAATCATTTATATGAACATTTTGTTGGGCTATGTAAGCAGAAAGAAATAACGACAGCGACAGGGCGTTTTGCCGCTGATATGCAAGTGTCGTTAGTTAATGATGGACCGGTTACTTTTTGGCTGCAGGTCTAAGTAGCAGACCATGAGTGATAGTAATAGACAAGGAGAGACTATGTTTCACGTGCACGTACCTGAAACGGAACAAGAGTTAGAAGATTATTATCATTTACGCTGGTCGCTGCTAAGAGCACCTTTACAGCGTCCACGTGGTACTGAAAAAGACATTTATGATGAGCACAGTGAGCATCGTATGATCTTGGATAATACTGGGACGCCTATCGCCTGCGGTCGTATTTATACCGCGGGTGTGAACGAATCGCAAATTCATTATATGGCTGTGGATCCCAATCATCGTAAGAAAGGCTTGGGTAGTTTGCTGATTTCCGCGTTGGAAGATGAAGCGTATAAAGCCGGTAGTGAACGTATCGTGATGAATGCACGTGTTGAAGCTGTGCCATTTTATGAAAAATGTGGGTTTTCTTTAGTCGGTAGTGGCCAAATTAGTGAAGGCGTTCGTCATCGTCAGATGATTAAAGAAGTCAGCGCGATGGATAAGATATTACGCCATCCAGGTTGGTGCGCAGAACTGCAAAACGAGTGGGCGACTAAGATCCCAATCAGTCAGCATATGGGCATTAACATTCGCCAATATAGCGGCTGGCGGTTTGAAACCTCTGCCCCATTAAACGCGAACGTCAACGTTCACGATACGATGTTTGCAGGCAGTATTTATAGCCAAGCGACCTTAACGGGTTGGGGGTTGGTTTGGCTGATGCTGAAAGAGCAGGGCTTAATGGGCAACATTGTCCTGTCTAAAGGTAATATCCATTATAAGCGACCGATTAACCTTGAGCCGTTTGCGGTCGCACATAAATACCGTATGAAAGGCAGTTTGCTTGAGTTACTAGAAGGGCGCAACGCCAAGTTGGATATTGATGTTGATGTTTACAGTGGTCCTAAATTGGCTGCGGTGTTTAGTGCAACCTTTGTAGTGCTTCCTGTCGGTGCTTAGGTCTTATGACTTAGCGCTTAAAACAGCGTTAGGCGTTAGAATAAATGTCTTTGTCGGCCATCCAACGCTGGGTGATCGCATGGGCATTGTCAGGATGTTGCTGTAATAAGTGGCGGGCAATATTTTGTACCAAAGGTATCAATTGCTGGTCGCGCACTAAATCAGCCACTTTTAAGTCGGCAATACCGGTTTGTTTGCTGCCAAGCATCTCGCCGGGGCCACGGATCTCAAGGTCGCGTTGCGCAATTCTAAAGCCGTCGGTGGTTTCTCGCAATACTGATAAACGTTTACTGCCCGTATCAGAAAGTGGCGCATGATACAGTAATACGCAATGGCTGGCGACTTTACCACGGCCAACACGTCCACGTAATTGATGTAATTGCGCCAGACCCAAGCGTTCTGGGTTTTCGATAATCATCAAACTCGCATTCGGAACATCAACGCCAACTTCAATGACAGTCGTCGCCACTAATAAATCTAATTCTTTGTTCTTAAATGCAGCCATGACGTATTGTTTTTCAATGGCTTTCATTCGACCATGAACTAAACCAATACGTAAGTCAGGTAATTGTTTTTGTAAATCATTCGCTGTATCTTCAGCAGCTTGCGCCTCTAATACTTCAGACTCTTCAATTAAGGTACATACCCAATATACCTGACGACCTTCATTTTTAACGGCTAACTGCACCCGTTCAATGATCTTACTGCGCTTGGTATCTGGCATGACGACAGTGGTGATAGGCGTTCGCCCCGGAGGTAATTCGTCAATGACTGAGGTGTTTAAGTCAGCATAGGCGGTCATGGCTAAGGTGCGTGGGATCGGGGTTGCTGTCATAAATAACTGATGTGGGTATAAACCGCTGACTGCGCCTTTTTCACGTAGCGCAAGACGCTGTTCAACACCAAAACGGTGTTGTTCATCAATGATAACGAGTGTTAAATTTAAAAAATGCACTGCATCCTGAAAAATAGCATGGGTACCGACAATCATCTGCGTCTCGCCACTGGCGATAGATTCCAGCTCTGCTTCGCGTGCTTTGCCTTTTTGTTTGCCTGACAACCAGCCCACTTTAATGCCTAATAGATTGAACCAAGCTTTAAAGTTAATCGCGTGTTGCTCGGCTAATATCTCAGTTGGCGCCATCAATGCCACTTGATAGCCATTACCGATAGCCTGAAGCGCCGCTAAGGCTGCTACAAGGGTTTTACCTGACCCAACGTCACCTTGAACCAAGCGCATCATAGGGTAGGCTTTCTGGAGGTCCTGCTGGATCTCTTTAACGACGCGTTGCTGTGCGTTAGTCGGTGTGAATGGCAATTGTGATAAAAACTTATCGGTGATCGTTTTGCTTGGCTGTAGTTTGACGGCCGGATGTTGCTGCATTTTTTTACGCAATTGCAGCATGCTGATGTTTTGCGCCAGCAGTTCTTCAATGATTAAGCGCTGCTGGGCCGGGTGCTGACCTTGCTCTAATAGTTCCAGCGATACATCGGGTGTTGGTCGATGTAATAATTGGATGGCATGGTTTAATTCAATTTGGCCAGTATAAAGGCCTGTCGGTAGTAGCTCTTGCAATGTAGTTTGGCTGAGATGCTGCAGCGCTTGGTCGGTCAGGTTACGCAGTGTTAGCTGTTTTAAACCATCGGTTGAAGGATAAACAGGGGTCAGCGTTTCTTCGCTCATTTCTGAGGTGCTGGCATGCGCGAGTTTATATTCAGGATGGACAATTTCATAACCAAAGCGACCACGGCGGAATTCGCCAAACGCGGTAATGGTTTTACCGACATTGAAACTGTTTTTTTGTCCGGCATTAAAGTGAAAAAACAACAGCGTGATAATGCCTGTGCCATCGTTGACTTTACAAGACATGATTTTGCGCTTGCCAAAGGTGACATCGCAACTGACGATTTCGCCTTCGATAGTGCCGTGCAGACCGGGTAATAGGTCCTGGATGGGATAGATGGTGGTACGATCCTGATATCGGCTAGGAAGGTGAAAAAGCAAATCCTGAACGGTAACTAGGTTCAGTTTCGCTAATTTTTCGGCCATTTTAGCGCCGACACCTTTTAATTCAATAACCGGGATCTTATCTAATCGCATAATCACTCAAGAATCTACTGTACATATAAACATATATTATCAGAAGATTTATACTCAAGCCACTTCAATATGGATCATGCTAGCTTTGCATTTTGGGATAAAATACAAAGCTATATTTTAACTGCTTAGTTAGCGCTACGCAGTGCATTCCACCAAGATTCGTCAGCCACAATTTGACCTTCTTCATCTAATGCTGGGTAAGCTAAACCTTTGCGTTTACATGCTTTTGCGAAGATAGGGTGGCCACCTTCAAAATATGTTTTATGTTGTTCTTCAGCAGATAATTTGCTTTCGCCCTGGTACATACCGGCATTGTCACGTTGGCGCTGTGCTTCATACAAGATCGTCGCTGTTGCTACAGATACGTTTAATGATTGCACCATGCCAACCATCGGGATGATGATGTCTTGATCGGCTAGTGCTAATGCTTCTGGACTGATACCGGTTTTTTCCTGACCCATTAAAATAGCGGTTGGTTTCGTGTAATCAATTTCACGAAAATCAACTGCATTATCCGACAGGTTTGTTGCAAGCACTTGCATACCCTGTGCTTTTAGCGCTTTAATTGCTTCTGCAATGTTATCGTGAGAGTGTACTTTGACCCAATTTTGGCTGCCAGTTGCAGTGCCGCCTGATACTTTTGTTGGGCGTACAGACCATACCGCGTGAACATTGTTGACACCGACAGCATCACAGGTTCTTACTACTGCAGCAAGGTTATGTGGTTTGTGCACTGCTTCCATACAAACAGTAAGGTCTGGTTGGCGGTGTTGTAGCATTTTAGTAATGCGTTCTAAGCGTTCTGGGGTCATGGTCTTACTCTATAAGATTTAATTGGCGAGGTATTATACCCAAATAATCGGCTAATGCGAGTATCTGCTGTTAGCTTCACTGGGTTTGAGATAGTTGAATGTAAATATATCGCCAAGGCATTGAGTACAAGACCTTGGCGATTCACGTCATCGCGATTAATTGTAGTTCGCGATGATGCTGCTTAGTTGTAACTGCGTGATATTTTCAATACATCTTGCAGGGTGCGGATCTTTTTCATTACATCGGCGACATGTTTACGGTTTTTAGCGGTGATCAGAATATCGACATTATAAACGCGCGCATCTTTTTCATCGGTGACGATATTGTGAATATTCGCTCCTGTCGCAGCAACCGTATTGGTTAGTTTTGCTAATACACCTTGGTGATTAACAACTTGAATTCGGATCTCGGTTTTGAACTCTTGGCTTGGATCAATATTGTCATCCCATTCAACGGGGATATAACGATCCGGTTCATTTTGATAACCATGGATATTACGACAAGTCTCAATATGTACCACTAGCCCTTTGCCTGGACTTAAGTGCGCAACAATCGGGTCACCAGGAATTGGGTGGCAGCAGTTAGCAAAACTCACCAACATACCTTCCGCGCCTTTAATTGGCATTTTGTCTTGTTCTTCAGAGCGTGGTGCTAGATCGGTCAGTTCATCAACTCGACCTTGTAGACGACGTGCGACCAGAATACTCATGATATTGCCTAAACCAACTTCGATAAGTAAATCGTCGAGGGTTTCACATTTGGTATCAGCCAGAACTTGAACTAAATTTTCAGGGGCAATATCTTCAATCTTCACGCCATTAAGAGCATGATTTAGGAGACGTCGACCTAAAATAATAGAATCTTCGGTACGCATGTTTTTCAATTGTTGACGAACGCGACCACGTGCTCTGCCTGTGACAATAAAGTTTAGCCATGCTGCATTTGGACGTGCACCAGGTGCGGTAATAATTTCAACTGTCTGACCATTTTTTAATGGTTGGCTAAGTGCGTGTGGCTGGCGGTTAACGCGCGCGCCGACACAAGTATGCCCAACATCGGTATGGATAGAATAGGCGACGTCGACAGGCGTTGCACCACGAGGTAATTCAATGATCTTACCTTTTGGTGTGAACACATAAATTTCATCTGGGAACAGATCGGTTTTCACACTTTCAATAAATTCAAACGACGAACCAGCACTTTGTTGTAGTTCCAGTAAGCTTTGCATCCATTTTTGTGCACGCAATTGAGCGTTGGTATTAATCTTGTCAGCGCCTTGCTTATATGACCAATGCGCAGCAACACCACGGTCAGCCATCAGATCCATATCTTTAGTTCGGATTTGAATTTCTAGTGGTACGCCGTGTGGGCCGACTAATGAAGTATGCAGGGACTGATAGCCATTGGTTTTTGGAATGGCTATGTAATCTTTAAAGCGCGTTATCTTCGGCTTGTACAAACTGTGCATTTGACCGAGTACGCGATAGCAGGTATCAAGATCGTCAACGATGATTCTGAAGGCATAAATATCAACAACTTCATGGAACTGAACGCGTTTCTTTTTCATCTTATTATAGATACTAAAGATTAGCTTTTCGCGGCCATGGGTTTCCGCTGGTACGCCTGCTTCTTCTAAACGGCCTTCAATTTCTTGACGGATGTTGGACATGACTTCCTTGCGGTTACCACGTGCAGATTTTACCGATTCAGTCAGAATGCGGTAACGCATTGGGTACATAGCCTCTAACCCCAGTTCCTCTAATTCATTTTTAATATTATGAATACCAAGGCGGTTAGCAATTGGCGCGAAAATTTCTAATGTTTCGCTAGCTATACGACGGCGTTTGTCAGGTCTTAATGCGCCTAAGGTGCGCATGTTGTGCGTACGATCGGCGAGTTTGATTAAGATAACGCGAATGTCTTGCACCATTGCCATGAACATTTTACGGAAATTTTCTGCTTGAGCTTCTTTGCGATCGCGGAATTTTAGTTTATCAAGCTTAGAGACACCTTCGACTAATTCGGCAACGGTATTGCCAAATAATGAAGCAAGGTCTTCTTGGGTCGTTGGCGTATCTTCAATCACATCGTGGAGCAGGGCTGCCATAATGGTTTTATGATCAAGACGCATATCAGCCAGAATTTCAGCAACGGCAACAGGATGAATAATATAAGGTTCACCTGTGCTTCTTTTTTGAGGTAAGTGCGCTTCCCGCGCGACTAAATAAGCATGCTCAATGAGTTCGACTTGTTCAACCGATAGATAGGTTGATGTCGTTGCTTTCAAATTTGCGAATATATGCAAGTACAGCCTCGTTACTGAAAAAGTTGATATAAATGAGATGATAATATTAGCAAGATTATCAAAAGTGGGGTTAATTGCACCTTTAAATTTACATCTTGGTCATATTTATGCTAATTCAAGTTAGCATTAGCCATTTAGAGGGTAGAGCTTTAAACATACATAAAACTCTATAATCCATCATCTGACGGATCTCAGGCATTAAAAAAGGTGCAATATGCACCTTTTTTATCAAACCATCAAAGAGATGATTCGGTATTAACCACGGCCTTCAGCAATTGCTGCTACTGCTGCAACTTGCTGTGCTTCGTGCTCTTGCTGTTCTTGACGGTCGCCAGCATCCATTAATTCGTTGCTCATTAGACCTGCTTCAATTTCACGAAGTGCGATTACAGTCGGCTTATCATTCTCTGGTGCTACCAAAGGCTCTTTGCCATTAATCTGTAATTGACGAGCGCGACGTGCCGCCATTAATATTAGGTCGAAACGATTACCAACCTGTTGTACAGCATCTTCTACGGTTACGCGTGCCATGCAGGAACTCCCAGTGAATTAAGTCTAAAAAATGACGAGAAACTATACTTTATTTTTGCCTACTTAACCAGCAAATCTTTCATTATCACGCTGTTTTTCGCAGCTTGCTTTGCTGAACCAAGTCGTTCTGCACGCACAATCGCGTGTAGGTCTTCAAGAGCGGTCGAGAAATCATCATTAATGATCAGGTAATCATATTCATTATAGTGTGACATTTCAGCTTCTGCTTCAGCCATTCTGCTTGCGATGATTTCATCACTGTCTTGACCGCGGCTGTTTAGGCGACGTTCAAGTTCTTCACGGCTTGGCGGTAGGATAAAGATACCACGCGCATCAGCTATCTGTTCTTTGATTTGACGTGCACCTTGCCAATCGATATCTAAGAAAATATCAATACCACGAGCCAGGGTGTTTTCAATCATTACACGTGAAGTACCATAGTAATTACCGAATACTTCAGCCCATTCGAAAAATTCATTATTTTCGATTTGCGCTTTAAAATCAGCTACTGGAATATAGTGGTAATGGGTACCGTCAACTTCACCAGGGCGGATATCTCGGGTAGTATGAGAGACAGACACTTTCATATCGCTGCTTGGGTTTGCATCTAAAAGTGCTTTGATAAGACTTGATTTTCCTGCGCCACTTGGAGCGGATACAATAAATAGAGTGCCTTTACGTGCCATGATGAGCCTTTAATAGGATTTAAAAGCGACCCAAGATAGCATAAATATTAGGAGGAATTAAACTGCTTTAATAGTTTACTTAATAACGACCACAAAAAAGAGCGGTAAACTGCTGAGTTGATCGATTTAATGCGTGTGTGGCGTTGATGATAGGTTGATAAGCGCAATGCCCACAGCGATAAATAACATGCCGATCCAAACTTTAGTATCTAGGTGTTGCTTGTAAACTAAGCTCGACATGTAAGTAACTAAAATAATGGCTAAACCAGCCCATGAAGCATGGACAATACCGACGGGTAAGTTTTTAACGGCTTGGCCTAGAAATAAAAACGCGAGCAGGTGACCAAAAATAACAATGACACTTGGCCAAAAGTTACTAAATCCGTTGGTGGCTTTCAGTGCTACATGTGATGTTGCTTCAGCCAATACGCCTAATAAAAGAAATAACCAACCCATAACGATACCTGCTCACTTTGTTTATAGAAAATTGATGATTAAAAAAACGCCTTCACATACTGGCTGCATGCGAAGACGGATAGATCACGATTCTTTATTAAATTATTTTTAATAAAAGTAATTTGTAGCAAATGCTATTTATCGAAGTGAATGACAGTACGAATACTTTCGCCTTTGTGCATTAATTCAAACGATTCGTTAATGTCTTCTAAGCCCATCGTATGAGTAATAAAATCGTTTAGTTTGAAGTCACCAGCCATGTAACGTTCTACAATTTCTGGTAATTCTGAACGACCTTTAACACCACCGAATGCACTGCCACGCCATACTCGACCCGTTACTAACTGGAACGGACGCGTTGAGATTTCTTGACCAGCACCGGCGACACCGATAACGACTGATTCACCCCAACCTTTATGGCAGCATTCTAATGCAGAGCGCATTACGTCTACGTTACCGATACATTCGAATGAGTAGTCAACACCGCCATCTGTTAGTTCAACGATCACGTCTTGAATTGGTTTGTCATAATCTTTTGGATTGATACAGTCTGTTGCGCCTAGTTGGCGTGCTAGTTCGAATTTACTTTCGTTAATATCGATAGCAATAATACGACCTGCTTTTGCCATTTGTGCGCCGATGATTGCAGAAAGACCGATACCACCTAGACCAAATACAGCCACAGTGTCGCCTTCTTGTACTTTTGCTGTATTAAGCACTGCGCCCATACCAGTTGTAACGCCACAGCCTAATAAACAAACTTCTTCTAGCGGTGCTTCTTTGTTTACTTTTGCTAGCGAGATGTCTGGTAATACTGTGTATTCAGAGAACGTTGAGCAACCCATGTAATGGAAGATTGGCTGACCGTCTTTGTAAAAACGCGTCGTACCGTCTGGCATTACGCCTTTACCTTGGGTTTCACGAATTTTTTGGCAAAGGTTCGTTTTACCTGATTTACAGTACTTACACTCACCACATTCTGGTGTGTAAAGTGGGATAACATGATCGCCAACAGCAACACTTGTTACGCCTTCACCGATTTGTTCAACGATACCACCACCTTCATGGCCAAGAATCACTGGGAAGATACCTTCTGGATCATCACCTGACATAGTGAATGCATCAGTGTGGCATACGCCAGTTGCGATGATGCGCACTAATACTTCGCCAGCGCGGGGTAGCATTACATCTACTTCTTCAATAGAAAGTGGTTGGTTAGGGCCCCAAGCAATTGCCGCTTTTGATTTAATAAATTTATCAGTCATGTTGTTCTCGCTAATTTATATTGTCATTTGGGAGGTAACACTGAGGTCCCTCGTTTTGTTGGAGCCATTATAGTTATTTCTGAGATATTGATAATCCCATGAAATAGTAAATTACTTTTACCGCGTGGTAATAATGAATGGGTGTTAGCAGTGATTAGCTTAAAATTGAGGTCGAATCGTTGGTATACAGGGACTTTACTGCGGGGCGGTTTTATTTATCATAAAAAAAGCCTGATATTGCTATCAGGCTTTCAGGCATTAATTAATTTGGCTGGACGCCATTTAATTAAGCAAATTTCTTTTCTAAATGCGCAATGATGTCATTTGATTCATACATCCATTGCACTTGACCATTTTCTTCAATGCGTAGGCAAGGTACTTTACGGCGACCGCCTTCTTGCTCTAATTCATTACCAAACGTCGCATCATTTTTTGCATCGCGTACAGTAATATCTAGGTTTAAACGCTTCATGCTGCGGCGTACTTTGACGCAAAATGGGCAAGCTTCAAATTGGTAAAGAGACATGTTATTGATCTCGCTATCAACCTTTGCTTGTTCTTCTGCAGGACGTTTCATGCTTTTTGGTGAAAAGATGAAATTAAGCGTTAAAATAAGACGGCCTAGTAGCCAGCGAACAACTTTCATGAATAAATACCTTGTGAAAATGGGGTGTATTTTTCGGTATGCTAACACATTTATAGCCAATTAGGCGACGCCCAGAACAACACTTGTGTCTCTCAACAAAGGTCCTAGGTCCCGATCTGATTAGTTATTCTTTATAATCAGGTTTATAGATAGTGTATTCGTTGCGATTAAGCACGGCGTTTTCTAAATGCGTAGATGCCTGCGCCATAGATGGTTTTGAAGAATACCGGCCAAGTGCCTAAATTTGCTTTAGGTTGTTGCTGTTTAGCAATTCGGGCAAGTTGGGCTTCGTACCAAGTAATGTCTAACATCGCTATACGATCAATGGCTTTAACGCCTGTGGTTAAGTTCGGTAGGTTAATCTTATGTTCAGCAGACGCCATTAATTTATTCGGCAGTTGCGTATCTAACGACATTGGACGCGCGATACCGATAAAATCAGTGGCATTGCTTTGCAGTGCTGACAACATGGCTTTACTTGAACGGAAACCGCCTGTTACTACTAACGGTGTGTCGGTGATCGCACGTACTTTTTCAGCATAACTCAGGAAGTAAGCTTCACGGGCTAAGGTTGATTTTTTAACTTTGTGGCCGGTCATCGTTGGGCTTTCATAGGTACCACCGCTGATTTCAATCTGATCGATTCCCGCATCCGACAACGCTTTTACTACTTGCATTGATTCTTCTTCGGTAAAACCACCACGCATGAAATCGGCTGAATTTAGTTTAATGCCAATTGGAAACTCATCACCGACTTCGGCACGTATTGCTTGATAGATTGATAATACAAAGCGCATACGGTTTTCAATGCTACCGCCCCATTGGTCGTCACGTTGATTGTGGCGTGGAGACAAAAATTGATTGACTAAATAACCGTGGGCGCCGTGGATTTGTACGCCTGTAAAACCAACTTGCTTAGCCAGTTTGGCACTCGTTTGGAATTGACCAATAATGTTTAAAATTTCTGATTCGGTTAAGGCGCGTGGGGTATTAAAACCTTTTTCCAAACCATTGGTTAATGCGATAGCTGATGGCGCAACAGGTTCTTTATTAATAAAGTTCGGGGTCTGTTTACCGGGGTGATTTAGCTGCGCCCATAACTGCGTATCGTTAAGGCTACCTTGCTGAGCCCAGTTTTTAAATTCAGTTAAATCACTTTGTTCATCTAAGACGACTTGTTTTGGTTCGCCAAGCGCGTTGCGATCAACCATGAGATTACCTGTAATTGATAATCCTAAACCGCCTAAAGCCCAAGCACGATACAGTGTAGCTAGACCTGGTAATGGGTTGTGTTTCGCATCACTAAGTTGCTCGCTCATCGCCGATTTAAATAAACGGTTTTTAATAAACGTGCCATTTTTTAAGGTAAAACCTTGTTGTAATGTAATTGCTGTAGTCATTATTAACCCTGCTTTAAATAAATCATTAGACCGGTCGTCTTGGTCTTGGCTCAAAAAAACGATATTACAATTTGGCTCATAATATCGTGTCTGTTTACTTGTTTTTGTTAACTAACTAATTAGTTCGATTTTAAAATATCATCAAAAATGAAGTCGGTGATCTGCGTTAGATTATCGGTATTACCGGCGATCTTCATTTCGATTAAACTACCTTCCCATGCTGTCCACATTAATGTCGCAAGCTGTTTGGCTGGTAAGTCTGTGCGGATCAATTGCTGTGCTTGTGCATCGCGAATTAATCCAGATAATAAGATGTTTAGCGCCTTCACCGAACGTTGCATTGCCTGTTGGCATAATGCACTTGAATCACCAATATCGTTAGCGACACTTGCCACTAAGCAGCCTTGCTTACCTTGATTCTCGGTGTACTTTTGGCGGCCTTTTTCAAATAGCGCCCGCAATTTTTCAATTGGGTTGAGGTTTGCGTCATCCAATAGCGGTTGAATTTCTTTGGCATTGGCGTGCATATCGGCTTCGATTAGCTCGGCAACAAAGGCTTCTTTGCTATTAAAATAGTTATAAAAGGACCCTTTCGGTACTTTTAGCTCATCTAGGATCTGTTTAATCCCAGTGCCGTGATAACCGTGTTGAGAGATATGCTTGATACCAACTTCAATCAGGGCTTCGCGGGTATGTTCATTTTGTTTAGGTCTTGGCATTTGGCTATTCTATGACCGATCGTCTTGAAATGCAATTATTAAAGGTAGGAGGCTTATCTCCTCCTATCTTATCCCGCTATAAGGCGCGGTTATATTTTGTCCTGTTGCCATTTATCAACAACTAGGGCTGCAATCAAATCACCTTCCACATTTACTGCAGTCCGGAATGTATCGAGTGGACGTTCGATAATAAGCAAGATCGCGATACCTTCTAATGGAATACCGGCGGCTAGCATCACTAATTGCATGCCTGACATCGAGCCAGATGGCATTCCGGGTGCACCGACAGATGAAACCATTGCCATAATAAAAATCATCACGATGCCAGTAGTGCTCAAATCAATGCCAAATAACTGCGCAAGGAAGATCGCAGCGACACCTTCAAACAAGGCTGTGCCATCCATATTCATCACTGCGCCAAGCGGTAATACAAAACTGCTGGTACTTTGTGATACGCCAAGCTCATTTTCTGCTACTTGCATTGATAAGGGCAGTGTTGCAGAGCTTGATGATGTAGCAAACGCCATCGCCAGTGGTGCGGATATGGCTTTAAATAAGGTGCTGAATTTGATGCCCGTAAAAATTTTAGCCAGCGCTGGTAATACAATGGCGCCGTGAATAAGGGTGAGTACAAATACCAGTAAAGCGAAGAGTGCCAATTGGCCAAATAAACCGTTATTACCTGTAATTGTAAACTCAAATACAATGGCGAATACGGCTATAGGAGCGAGACGAATGATGCTCTGTACTAATTTATTTAAACCGTCATTCAAACCTGCAATAACAGTAAATAGCACATGATTTTGTGGCAGCGAACGTAATAGCGATACCGAAAATAACAATGAGAATAAAACAATCGCTAACAGGTTGCCGTTAACCAGGGCTGAAAAAGGATTCACTAGCGCCATGGCCAATAATTTAGCCGTAATACTTGAGCCTGTTACCGTATCTTGTTCAATTAAATTAATGTGGTCAGCAACAACAACTGGCTCAATAAGTGGTTGCCATTCTGGCATGAGTAACGCAGCGCCGAGGCCGAGGCTGATCGCGATAATCGACGTTAAGCTGTAAAAGGCGAGGGTGCTGACGCCTAAGGTTTTTAACTTTAGCGTTGAACCTATATTGGTAATACCCTGCATCAACGATAGCATTACCACTAAGCCGATAACCATTTTCAGTAAACCGATATAAGTGGTCTTGCCTAACAAGATTAATTGATACCAAGTTTGTTCGGCAACTGGTTCGGTAATATTGGCTACAGTGGGCATTATTGTGGCAAAGACCCAAGCCAGCATCGCGGCTATGAGTAGTTGCAAGGGCAATGAACGCTTGATAGTTGATAGCATAATCTTTCTCGTTAGAGTTACTGGATATCAGTAATGAAGGCGAGATTATATTGGAGTTATGGTCTGATGATAATTAGCTGGATAAGCAAATCACTTTTACTGCATAGTAATAATTTAGGTTTATTGTCGCTAATAACTTATAATTGTTACCTAACAGTTGAATAAGAGAATATGTTGATGAGTGATTGGTCTGGTGTCAGTGAATTTGTTGCGGTTGCAGAAACCGAAAGTTTTACCGCAGCGGCAAAGCGTTTAGGGATCTCGACGGCACAAGTGAGTCGACAGATCTCGGCACTTGAAGAACGATTATCAGCAAAGTTATTCTATCGAACCACGCGTAAAGTATCAGTGACTGAAGTAGGCGGTATCTATTATCAGCATTGTCGTCAGGTGATGGACGGTTTAGCTGATGCAGAACGTGCTATCAGTAATTTACAAAGCACGCCAAAAGGTAAGTTAAAAATAACGGCGCCAATTACTTACGGCGAACGCAGCGTCGCACCACTCGTGAATGATTTTGTGACTCAGTATCCTGAATTAGAAGTGCAATTAGTATTATCTAATCAGCAAATTGATCTAATTGATGAAGGGTTTGATTTAGCGATTCGTCTCGGTCAATTAGGCGATTCATCAATGATTGGTAAGCGATTGGCGACCCGTAAGCAATATGTTTGCGCTGCACCTGAATACTTAAGTGCCTTTGGTGCCCCGCATACGCTGTCAGAATTAGACCGTCATAATTGCTTATCTGGCACGTTAGATTACTGGCGTTTTCAAGAAAAAGGCAAAGCTAGAAATATCCGCGTAAAAGGCAATTTTAGTTGTAACAGTGGTCCGGTATTAGTGGATGCGGCATTGAAAGGTGTCGGTATTGTGCAATTGCCAGATTATTATGTGCAGGAATATATTAACCAAGGTCAGCTAATTGAATTGCTGCCCAATTACCGCGAACCAGATGATGCTGTGTGGGCTTTATATCCGCAAAATCGCCATCTGTCGCCGAAAGTACGCATGTTGGTGGATTACTTAGCCAAAGAGTTGGCGATAAATTAATGATAATAATATCGTTATTTGCATGGTTTATTACAGGTAGATAAGTTGATAGTGAAGTAGGGAGTCATCGTGTTTGACTCCCTTTTTATGATTTATTTTTATAAGTTATCAGTACTAGTCGATTAAGGCGCTAACGGTTTCTTGTAATTCAGTTAGCTGTGCTTTAAGCGTTGCGACTTCTTGCTCAAGTTCATCGACTCGAGTTGATAATGCGTTATTTTCATCAGAACGCTGATCCATCGTTTGAACTGTACTATTTTCTTCAGTTCCAGTTCCTGCTGTCGAGCTGACTTCACCACTGAATAAGTGGGCATAGCGACAAGCACTTTGTCCCGGAATTTTAGCTAGTTTAACGATAAATGGACCTTGTTCATGATTGACCAACTGATCCAGTGTCGTTTCAACTTCTTGTACATCATTAAACTGACATTGACGTGCAGAGCGGGTTCTTAGTTCACCCGATGTTTGTGGACCTCGTAAAAATAATAGCGTCAAAATAGCTAATTGTTGTGGGTTAAAACGAAGTTTACTGAACTCTGTATTACCAAAACGATGACGAATTTTAGCACTGCGCTTACCGCCGTTTTCATCATTAATCACTAAGTGCTTTTTGACTAAATCATCAACAATGTTTTGTACTTCACCTTGGCTAAGCGAAAGTACTGGTTCACGGCTACTTTTTTGGTTACATGCAGACGTTAACGAGTTTAACGATAACGGGTAATTATCTGGAGTCGTGTGTTCTTTTTCGATTAACGCACCTAAGACGCGGGTTTCATGTAGTGATAGTTCATCCATTACCAGTCGATCCCTATTTGAGCTTTAATACCTGAGCGAAAAGCGTGTTTCTCTTCTCTTACTTCACTCACTGTGTCGGCGATTGCGACTAAGTCTTTGTGGGCACTGCGACCTGTGACGATAACCGTCTGATCAACAGGACGGTTACGAATAGCACTCAGTACTTCTTCATGATCTAAATATTGGTAACTGAGCATGTAAGTCAGTTCATCGAGCAATACCATTTTAAGATCTGGATTAGCGAGCATTGCTTTGGCGTGAAGCCATGCTGCTTCAGCTGCGGCAATATCGGCAGCTTTGTCTTGGGTATCCCAAGTGAAACCAGTCTTCATTGCATGATAAGGCATGTCGGGACGCACTTGCTGGATAAATTTAACTTCACCTGCTTCCCAAGTACCTTTGATAAATTGCACTACACCGGCATTAAAGCCATGGCCAATACAGCGGATCACATTACCAAAACCTGCGCAGGTTTTACCTTTACCATTACCTGTCATCACGATCAAAATACCACGTTCTTCAGTGGCTTTATCAACACGCTTAGCGACAGTGCTTTGGATCTTTTGCATCTTTTGTTGATGTTTGCTTTGGCTATTTTCTTCCGTCATTCCGAATTCCTTTAATGCCTCGTACAGTTAACTTCAGTGTAAGGCTTTTATGGCTAAATGGAAGTAGGGAAATTAAAAATCACCTTGAATGAGCTTTTGATAAATCTGATCTTTTAAGGCTACGCGGCGACTTTTTAATTCGCTAAAGTGACTGTCTGTGGTTGGAATTCCGCTGGCTTCAAGGCCATGAATCTGATGATCGAGCTGATGATATTCTTTGGCTAGGGTGGTAAATTCGGGGTTATCGCTTTTTAATTTTGCGATATCGATAGCGTGGTCTGGAAACTCGAGGTGTAACGGGTGTTTTTCATTTTGCATTATGATGGCCTTATATCTCCAAGTTACTTCAAGATAAAGTGATGAACGGATTCTTTCAGTGTAGTCGAACCCGTTCATTGCGGCATCTAATGCTGAGTTTGTTCTTGATGCCAATGGTTAAGACGTGGCGTTAGCATGATAGCCAGTAATACCAGAGACAAGCCGCCCATCAATACGATAACCGCATAAGGTGCTGTTAAATCAGTTTGTTGGATTAAGCCTGCAAGTAGTGCTGCACCACTCATTTGGATACAACCTAACATCGCAGCAGCGGTGCCTGCACGCTCGCCAAATGCGGCTAATGCCATGCTGGTTGCTGGACCAAGCAATAAAGCAAAACCAATGCAAAGCAGCATCATAGGTAACATAAAGGCAAATGCGGCTGCCATGCCTGCCGTTGGTCCCCATTGTTGTACCATTAACTGTAATGCTGCAGATGATAATAACGCGAGTAGCGCGATAATAACGGTAGGGCGATTACCAAAGCGCTTAATGACGAGTGGCGCTGCAAAACAGGCGGCGATGTTAACGATGGCATTTAATCCAAATAAACCACTGAACTCAAGTTCTGCAATGCCTAAGTGGCGGATTAACCAATCGGGTGCATAAGATACATAGGTTAAGATTGAAGCCATACCCACCATGCAAGCAATGGCATAAAACATAAAGTGCGAGTCGTGTAATACAGGCTTAAAGCGGTCCCAGTGATACAGTGAACCGGATGTGTCGGTATTGTCTGGACGTGTCTCAGGTAATTTCTTTATGATGAGTGCAAGGATGATTAAACCGTATATCGCCATGAAGATAAATGTTGAACGCCAGCCAAACTGCAGTGCTAATAGACCACCGAGTGTCGGTGCTAATGCAGGGATAACACAGATCACGCCGTTTAAATAACTGTAATAATGCGCACTTACTTTAGAATCGAAGCTGTCACGTACAGCACTAAACACCACAATTGAAGTGGCGCAAGCCGCGATGCCTTGTAGTACGCGTGCTATTTGTAGCCAATGAAATTCAGCCGCGCCAGCAGCAAGTAGACTGCTTAGGCAATAGAGGATGACACCACCAACAGCGACTGGGCGGCGACCAAAGCGATCTGCCAGTGGGCCAATTAATATCTGGCCAACACCCATAGCAAATAAGAATAATACTAAGGTTGACTGTACTTCACTTGAGGATACCTGAAATTCAGTAGCCATGGTTGGCATTGACGGCAGGTAGATATCGATAGCGAGGGGGCTTAACACCACCATGGCCATCAAAATAGGTAATATATTTCGGCGCATTGTTATTCTCAAATAAAGGCATGGATTAATGCGAGGCAGTTTACGTAAAGCATGGTATGAATGGAAGTGGTATAATTTCAATATTGAATTTCCTTTAAGGAATATCTTATGAATTTAGATAACCTCGCCAAAATAGACCTTAATTTATTGGTGATATTACAAATACTATTAGAAGAAGAGAGCGTCACCCGTGCGGCGAGTCGCTTGCATTTGAGTCAGTCGGCATTAAGTAAAAGTCTCACCCGTTTGCGTGACACTTTAGGCGATCCATTATTTCTACGTACCGCCCATGGTTTGAAACCGACCGCCCATGCTTTGCAGTTAAAATTGCAATTACCGACCATATTACAAGGTTTGTATCAGATCAGTTTACCGCCGAGTTTTGAGCCTGAAAAAAGTTATCGGCAGTTTTCGTTTGCGATGTTAGAAAGTGCCTATGAAACGTTACTGCCTTATTACATAGGTCCTATTTTATCGCAAGCCCCTAAACTGAATTTAGAGATTTATGGCTGGAATGAAAAATCATTATTGGACTTGCAGCAAGGGCAAATTGATTTTGGTATTACGGCAAGGGAGTTACATCCGACCGCTGATTTTCGCTTAAACAATCTACCTGATGGCATTGCACATCAACGTTTACTGACCGATAGTCAAGTCTGTTTGGTTCGTAGTAACCATCCTATGCTGGAGAGTATTAAAGCTGGAGTGTGGGATGTCGACACTTATTTAAGTATGTCGCATGTGCAAGTGCGCTGTGAAGGTAATGATTGGTGGTTATTGGATTATCAATTAGCAGAATCTGGCCAACATCGTCATATTTGCGCGACCTTACCGGACTTTTACGGCGCAGCGAGTGTTTGCGCACACAGCGATTTAGTTTTTACGTTGCCGTCGAGTTTTGTATCGCATGCACAGAAATTATATGATCTAGTACAGTTACCTTTACCAATCGATTTTTCGTCATTGGTGTATGTGCTGCTATGGCATGAACGTAACAATGATGAACCGGGTCATAGATGGGTTCGGGACATGATTTGTCAGAGTGTGGAGAAAAAATTGGGGTGAGAGTTATAGAATGAAAAACCCAAGCCGAGTGACTTGGGTTTCTTTTATTAAGGATTAATCTACAGCTTTAGCAGGAAAGGCATTTTCGCCAACGATTTTACCATTCACGGTTTTACCATAATAACCTTGATGATTATGGTACTGCTCTTTATTGGCTTTTAAATCACCGTTAAAGCGTGGATCTTGTGGGCGCTCATGGCTATTCATAAATGCGGCCACATCCCATGCTTGTTGATTGCTAAGTTGGATGCTTTTGCCCAGCGGCATGTTTTCATAGATGAAATAAGCGGCGGTATTAACGCGATGCATACCTGCGCCCCAGTTAAATGAACCTTTCCCCCAAAGTGGCGGGAATGATTGTACGCCGTCTTGCTTTAACCCTTGGCCGTTATCACCATGACATGTTGCACAGGTTTGTTGGTAAACTATTTCACCACGAGGGATCGACGGTGCTTGAGCTGGCTTAGCTAACTTAGGATAACCTCGGCCAGCTAACTTATTGCGTTGTTCTACTGGCAATGCAGCCGCAATCTTTTCAGGTAATACAAATGAATCCGCTTTACCGCCCAGTTGTACTACTGCGTCACTCATTTCAGGGATAGGCGTACTTTGCATATCGTATTTATCTAACAAGCCACCCATCGCTAGCCAATATGAATAGGCAGTTAAGGCAACGAGTTCTGGTGAATCAACAGCAGGTGCAACGCCGTTCATTGAATATTTAAAACAACCTTGGATACGCTCTGCGTAAGTATTTACTTTATCGTTCTTTTTACGATAGGCAGGGTAGGCCATGAATGCGCCCCATAATGGTGCTGAATTGGCTTTCATACCCGCTTGCATGTGACAGTTGGCACAGTTTTGTTCATTACCGACGTATTGACCACGCATGGTCTGTGAATTAACGAACAGTGAATAACCTTGTTTTACTTTATTGCCAAACTCAGTATCTGGGATAGTAGTTAAATCACGTGGCACTAAGTATTCACTGCTGGCGGCTTTTGCGTGAGCTGGTAGTTCGGTCTGGCGATCGGGTAAATTTGTTTCTGCGTTGGTAAACGTTGAGAACAATAGACCTGCGCCGAGGATAAGAGATAATGTTTTCATTAGATGACCTTATTTTATCGCCGCAAAGTATTGCGCAAGATGTTGGATTTCAGTGGCTGTTAATTGCTGCGCTATGGTTGCCATTACATTATTGTGATCGCCACTGCGCTGCTTGCTTTGCCATGCCGTTAATTGGTTACTGATATAATCAGCATGCTGGCTGGCTAGACGAGGGAAATGGGCAACGCCTAAACCACTCGGGCCATGACATGTTGCGCAGGCCGGAATGTTACGAGTCCAATCACCTTGGTAAACCAGTTTTCTCGCGGGGTCGGTAATAATCACATGATCACCACGCTTTTCAACATCACTGATAACAGGTGCAGGTAAAGAAGCAAAGAATGCTGCCACTTGCTGTACAGACTCTTGTGTAGGTAAGGTCATTACCATTGACGTCATGGATGGGTTTTTACGATTGCCATTTTTGAAGTGATTAATCTGTTCGACTAAATAATCTTTATCCATACCTGCTAACATCGGCGCTAGATTCGGCATACCTAAACCTGCTGTACCATGACAGCTTTCACATACCATTGCCGCGGGTGGCGTTGCTGCAAATGCTGGCGCTTGCACTAACAGCAACGCGCTCAGTCCAATGATGCTGCGGAATATATTCTTTATGGGCATGGTATGTCTCCAGGTAGTCGGTGATGGCAGGGTCGGTCTAATTATAGTAATGCTTTGGCCGTAAGTAGGATTCTTATAGGCAAGGTCATATTACGGGCATAGTCTGGCTGTTTGAGAAAGAGAAAGATATTGTGGTTATCCACATAAATTTAGGGGTATATAGGAGCGGATCTCGATGTGGATTAGCGTTGTGATTAAAAAAGCCCACTGGTGCAGTTGTACCTGTGGGCTTGTTAGCTAATTAACTAATGAATTAGCTCATTAACTAGCCTAAACTAATTTTAGCGGGTAGTGCTTGTCTTGCTGCTGCACCAACGACCCAGTCAAGTAATACCCCTTTACCTTCTCGGGTGGGGTCGGCTAAACCAATATCGTTAATATTAACCCCATCATTGGATTTCATTTTCACTGGCTGTTGTGTATCGCCAATCCAATGGGCACGCTCACCGAGCTCTTTATGACCAAAGCCATGCTCAAAGCCGAGTGTGCCTTGTTTAACACCATCAACGATTAACGCCATTGCTTTCGTGGCACTGGTTGGTGTGGTGATCGTAAACATCGCCCCACTTGTTAAGCCAATTTTAGCCGCATCTGTTGGGTGGATATAAACCGGGTTGACACCTTTAATCGAATTTAACCGTGGTGACAGATTCGACACTGCACTGTGAATATTCGACTTAAAATTGGTCAAGGTAAATGGCCACTCGGTTGCTGGATACTTTTCTGTTAACGGCGTGCCATCTGCTAATTTTTGTGGATACCAAGTAGGACAACCAGAATAATATTCACCCGTCATGGTATTACGTGAGGTTCCGAGCTTTTCATTCCAGATCGCTAATGGTTTCTGCCATTGATGTTTCATTTCTTCGCCTTTGTAGGCCTCGGTGGCATTTTCAAAACGACCACCGCGGGCAAAGATAAACGCGACTTTACCCAGTTCTTCCGGTGTTAACACGCGTTGCATGGCAGGCAATAGACGCTCAAGCCCTGACAAAACCATATCTTCACTACTGGCTTTGGGGACACCATTGGCGACATAGGCTAAATTGGCTGCAGAGCGTAAGTAAAAATCTTCAGCGTTGTGGATCCCATGCCAGTTACCCTGCCTATCACTAATGGCATTATCACCAAAGCCACCGAGTTGCATTTTCTTGGCAATATCAATTAAGAAGTTTTCTAGATTGATACTACGACCGTCAGCGGTTTTTTCTGTTAAGGCATTCACAATCGGCCAGCGCGCTGTCACTGTTTTAGTCGGTACGCCATGCCAAGGTGTCACCATGCCCCAACTTTCATAAGTCACAGTGTCAGGGACGATGTAATCGGATAATGCTGTTGTTTCATTAATGAAAGCATCAACTGACACGATCAGTGGTAGCTGTTTTGGATCTTTTAATTTATCACCCAATAAGTTAGCTAATCCAGGAACGCCATACATCGGGTTCGCCATGTGGTTGATCCAGGCTTTGGCACGATACGGATAACCATCCACTGCAGCAGAGAGATGTTCTGTTAATAAAGGCGCAGAGATCGGGTACCAAGGTGATCGTGTTGGATATGGCGATTCGCCTGCAGCGACACGACGTTTATATTCACTGGTTTTTTGGTACGGGAATTTACTACGAGATAAAAATATCCCTTTTGGTTTTACTTTGTTTTTAAACTTGGTGAAATCGTAACGTGGCCCTTTTCCTGATGTTGGGTAACCGCCAGACTTAGCCATGACACCACCTTTCAGATTGATATTACCAATCAGCGCGTTAAGCATAAGGATAGTGTAAGCATTGTAGAAACCATTACTGTGCATGTTACCACCATGGCTATCAACAACGGCTTTAGTTCCATGACTGGTAAAGCGTTTCGCTAGCGCGGTGATCGTGGCGACTGGAATATCGCATTGCGCACTGTAGAATTCAAGATCGTGGGCAAATGCCGATTCTTTTAAATGCTGTAGTGATGATTTAACCTGTACATCACCTTGCTTAGTCGTGACGATTTGATCTATGAATAATCGCGCTGGATGATCTTGTGTGTGCATTGAAAGATCACCGCTTTGTGCATCGACGATCACATATGGATCGGATTCTGATAGTGCAGTGCCCGTAAACCCAAGATCTACTTCTGAAGCACGTAGGAAAAAGCCGTAGCGCGGATGATCTTTATCGCTGATCACCAAATGGGTCGCGTTACACCAATGTGCAGTACCCGCGGTTTTCATCGCATTGGGACCCGGTTGGGTTAGGAAGGCTGTATTAAATTTATCATTAGCTAATATCCATTGGATCATGCCGAGTACTAATGCTGAGTCAGTGCCGGGTTTGATTGGTAGCCAATTGTTATTGTCACCCGCAGCTAAGCTTGATGATGCCGGCAGCGCTGGAGATACCACGGTATAACTAAAATTACCTTTGGTGCGCGCTGTGGCGAGTTGACGTGCTTGGCGTTTAAATGGATTACCCGCTTGAGCTGGCGACATGCCTATGTATAACGCAAATTCAGAGTTCTCTAGGTCTGGTTTCACGTGAGCGAATTTCTTTAGATCATTCATTAATGCGCCAGAGCCGGCACGGAAACCATAACCACAATATGATCCATGATGGCCAAAGTTACGCGTGCCATAACTGTTGAAGGCGAAACGTTTAAACAGATCGTCACGGCCTTCATTACCGGCATTGGTCATTAATAACTGGTTGGCTTTAGGGCCGTATTCTGGGTTAAGCGGATCGAGCGGCGTTTTCACATCACGGATCACACGCAAGCCGTCAACATGACCTTCACCAAACAGGTCGCCACCTTCAACCACTTCTTCTAACAGTTGCTCGTAGCTGATTGGGATCCACTTGCCTTCACCACGGTTACCAACACGTTTTAGTGGCTGGGTGATCCGATACGGACTTTTACGGATTTCCATCATGCCATTACCACGGGCGCAGGCCGTTGATCGACCTGCTAATCCTGCTTCACCAGCCATGGCGATATAGGCATCTTTGACAGGGGTATTAAAGGGGATCTGGTGCTCATTTGATAATGGATGATACGGGTTACCAGAAATACGTAATATCTCGTCGCTGGCGTTATCTACACGTACACGCAAACCGCACAGGGTCCAACAGCCGAAACACATTGACGGTGCTACTCGTTGCGCTGGATTATTGATCAGCTTACCGTTTTCAGTCACCTTATATTCTGGTGTTAATGAGTTGCCATGATGCGGGTGTTTGGTTTTTTTACCTGCAGTACCATCGATAATGCCATGTACCGCATGTGATGTGGTTGTTGCATAACCCGCTGCAAAAGCGCCAGCACCACCCACAGCAAGACCTGATTTAAGAAATTGACGACGTTTGTTATCCATAGTTAAGCCCTTACTGTGTGTGTTGTGTTTTGAGAGGTTGTGAGACGGTTTTATTTTTTACTGGTTTTGCTTGTATTGCGACAATCTCTGAAGCCGCTAATGCTAAAGCTAACCACAAACCAGCCATACCAAGAATACCGAGTAGCCCTGCTGAACCCATAGGCAATTCATACGGATACGGTCCTTGGTCAAATTTAGCGATGGTTTGTACATCCATGATGGTGACCCAACGTAAATACCAACAGCAGAGCAAGCTGATCGCGCTCATGATTAATAATTGCGCGCGGTTATACCGCGCAATTTTAGAGGCTAATAACGCAATACCGATACAGGCGAAGAAACTGACCGCTAAACTGCCCAGACGTACTAACCATGCATCGCTTTCATATAACGAAAATGAGGCATTATTGGATGCCCAGATTGGCAGTAACACAGCGGCTAAGATAGCACTGACTAACAGGGCTCGTTTTATTAATCCCTGGTCGCTTTGGGTAAAGGCATGCGCTTTTGCAGGAATAGGGAATAGCGCTAATAGTAATAACGCAAAACCGATGGCACCGATGAATGCAGTCACAAACCATAATAATGGCGCGGCAGGTTGATGCCACAGTGGACGGCTTTGCACCACGTATATCTCTGCACCTGTGTATAGTGCGATAGTTAAACCTGAAAGGCAGGTTAGCGTGGTTACCGCGAGCATTTGCTTACTACTGGTCTGCCAATTACCTAAACTAAACAACGCAACCTTCTGTGCGATAGCACTGTCACTGTGTTTGAGTTTGGCAATATCATCACGTAAATATAACCAAGCAGTTAATATCGCTAATGCTGAAAATAGCGGTAAAAATAGCGAGCCTAAAGACATCCATGACCAAGGTGTTATGTTGCTATAGAAGTGCAGTGCTCGACCGGGTTGGTGTAAGTCACCTGTTAATGCCAGTGGACCAACAACTGCGCCAATCGACATGGTCAACACTAATGCCGAGCGTAAGTAATGGCTGGTATGAGCACGGAATATATAGCTTAATAAAAACAATATCGCAGCCGCATACGCAGAGCCAATATAGAAAAAGTATTGTACTGCCCACGGGAGCCAAGCAATGGCTTGTGGTTGTACTAAAATTTCGGTGATGTTCATGCGTTTTCTCCTGCAGGGTCGTAGATGGCAACTTTACCGTCAACATTACTGGTGAACGCCTCGTCCATGCCGATATAGAACACATGTGGCTGGGTGTTTTCTTCTGGTTTCAATACCTTGATATCATCTTGGTGTTCGCGCATTAAATGGCTAATGTGGCTGTTAGGATCTTTAATATCACCAATAATACGCGCACCACCCACACAGGTTTCTACACAAGCAGGTAATAAACCTTCTTCTAAGCGATGAGCACAGAAGGTACATTTGTCAGCGGTGAGAGTTTCTTCGTTAATAAAACGGGCATCGTAAGGACAAGCTTGTACGCAATAAGCACAAGCCACGCAGCGCTCGTTATCGACCATGACAATACCGTCATCACGTTGGAAGGTTGCTTGTACTGGGCATACTTTTACACAGGGTGGATTTTCACAGTGATTGCATAAGCGTGGCAGGGTAAATGATTTTACATTTTGTAGTTCACTACTGCCGTCATCTAAAGTGACTTCGTATTGTTTTACCGTAGTGCGGAATTGGCCAATAGGTGCTTGGTTCTCAATGCTGCAACCGACGGTACAGGCTTGGCACCCTACACATTTACGTAAATCAACCACCATGGCATAGCGTTTACCGCTCTGGCCTTTGCGATCGGGGGCTTCGCTATTACGGATAATGGTCGTGGTGAGCGGGTTTGCCGTCGACACTGGTATGATGGCTGCGCCTACTGTTAATGCGCCGAGGCGGGACATTAAGCGGCGTTTAGTTGAGTCCATGAGAACACCTTGTGGTTAATACTGATTAAGGCTATTGTCTGGAAATTAAGAGGTATATTGTATTGTGGTTTTCCACATACACAGGGGCGGTTTGATCTAAAACAATAAATATTTTGGCTTTATCGTTATTTTGGTATGCTGAGGTTGTTATCTTATTTGTAATAAACGGTATGAGCAGGGAATTGGCATGGCTAACGTATTAATAAAAGCAGTGATAGGTACGTTGTTGCTAATGATGACACAAGTGCATGCCAGTAACGCGACAGATACGACGAGCAGCAATAGCCGTAATAGTAATGCTGACCCTTTTATTGATGACCGTACTCTTGAGCGCATCGCTGATAACAAGCCAACCATGATCACCGTTGATGTGGGCGTATTAGCAACGCGTGGTATCTTTGAAGCGAAGCAGCGCTGGCAACCCACCTTATTATGGCTACAAAGTCAGATCCCCAATAGCGAATTTAGATTGCATCCCTTCACTCTGGCCGAAATGGAAGCGGCAGTAGAACAACAAAGTGTCGATGTGGTGGTGACCAACCCTGGGCAAGCGGTGCGTTTAGGTCGGCAATACCCGCTGTCTTGGTTAGCGACGTTAAACAGTAAACTCGGTGACGGTACTCATGTGATAGGCTCAGCTTTGGTTGTTCGCGCTGATTCTCATTATCAACACTTGGTCGATGTCAGTGGTGACAAGATAGCAGCGGTTGCCAGTAATGCCTTTGGTGGTTATTTAACGATGCAACTGACGGTGCAAAATCTAGGTATTAACCCAACGGCTTTTTTCTCTGACGTATCGTTTTTAGGTTTTCCTGTAGATGCCATTATTTACCAACTGCGAGATGGCTATGTAGATGCTGCTGTGGTGCCGGTATGCCAACTCGAAAGCATGTTAGAAGAAGGCTTGATTCAGAAAGGTGTCTTTCGTGTGTTAGATGATATCAGCCCAGATAATTTTGCTTGTGCGCTGTCAACACAGTTATACCCGAACTGGTCGATTGCTAAAACCAGTGCTATTTCAGCCTCGTTAGCCAAAAAAATAACCCGTGCTCTATTGGCCTTGCCTAGCGATCACGCAGCCAGTATTGCAGCATACTCTTCAGGTTGGACCCCACCCATCAGTCAATTGTCTGTCGACCAATTATATCGTGATTTGGATATGCATCCTTTGCAGCGACCTTGGTGGCAGGAAGCTGCTGTTTGGATCAAGAAAAATCAGCAGTGGGCTTGGGTGGTATTTTTATTTGTGCTGGTATTAAGTATTTATCATTTAATTTTGGAATACCGTTTTAGTCGCAGTGAACGTAAATTAAAAGCGACCTTAAACCGTTTAAAAGAAAAAAACGCCATGTTAGAACATGCGCAGCGAGTGGCGATTGTTGGTGAGTTGGGCAGTAGTCTCGCCCATGAGATAAACCAACCACTGGCTGCGATCCTAAACTACAGCCAGGGTGGGTTATTACGCATAAATAAAGGTGCTGATGCCAGTGCAATCACACCCGCATTAGAGAAAATACAACAGCAAGTGAAGCGAGCTGATGGTATTGTGCAGCGATTACGTACGCTTATTAATAAACGTGCCGTGGCTAAGTCGCGCTGTGACGTGCAAGCATTACTTAGCGATACCTTAGAGTTGCTTGAGTATGATTTTCAGCAAAAAAATATTACCGTAAGCCAATCCTGTGTCGGTAATGCTGTGGATCTAGATGCTGATATTGTTGGTTTGCAGCAGGTATTATTAAATGTATTAAACAATGCTGCAGATGCGTGCTTGATGCGAGATCCTGCGGTGCTGATAAATAATAAAATTAGTATCGAGAGTCACTATAGTGATGACCGCTTAATATTAACGGTGACTGATAATGGCATTGGCTTAACAGCGTCGAGTGCAGAATTACAGAATGCCTTTTTCACCACCAAAAAAGAGGGATTAGGCTTAGGATTAGCGATTTGTCGTGACGTGGTTGAAGCACATCATGGTCAATTTTCGCTGGTGGCCGCGGATCCCATTGGTTGTCGCGTTAGCATACAGTTACCATTGCAATAACAGCTTATAATTGAGGATGATTAATATGAGCCAAGAACCAGTAACAGGGCATGAAATATCAGTGCCAGTTTATGTTGTTGATGATGATGAATCAGTACGTGATTCGTTGGCATTTATGCTTGATGGTTATGATATTAACGTCACTACTTATGCTGGTGGCCCAGCATTTTTAGATAACGCCGAAATCATGCTGCCGGGCTGTGTGATTTTAGACAGTCGGATGCCGGAACTACGCGGGCAGGATGTACAAGCTATTCTGACTCAATGTAATAGTCCACTGTCGATTATTTTTCTTACTGGCCATGGCGATGTTTCAATGGCTGTCGATGCGTTTAAATCAGGCGCGGTGGATTTCTTTCAAAAGCCCGTCGATGGTGAAAAATTAGTGCAGGCGATTATGCTTGCTGCCGATAAATCAGTTGCGCGTAGCCAACAACTTAGTGCGTTATTATCTTATCAATCACTGACTGAACGTGAACAGGGTATATTATTATTATTAGTACAAGGTAAGCGTAATCAACAGATTGCCGATACATTATGCATTGCAGTTCGGACTGTTGAAGTACATAGGTCGAGTTTAATGAAAAAGTTTAATGCTAAAACCATTGCTGAGTTGGTTTTACAATATGGTCTGGCGATAAATTAATGAAAGCGAACATATGATTTTAAATAATTCATAGAACAGAAAATATCCCAGGATTATCAAATTATTTCTCTGGGATATTTGGCTGAATTATTTACAGTATTTGTAGCTTATTTATTAATAAGTGCGTATTCAGATTTAGTTAAAATAGCCTCTTCTAAAGAGGATAACCCTAAATTACTATAACCATAAAAATTAGGCGTTAAATTTTGTCTAATTGCGGACACTTCTGCTGAAATATCATCATCACCTAAAATTTGCTTATCAGTTAAAGTTGATAATAAAGTTCTTTTTTTATCACTTAATATGCTGTTAATCTCAGTATAACCTGCAACAGAAGAATAAAGATTACTGAATTCACCTGCTGAATTTTCTTCAATATAATAGGTAATGCTTCGAGATACCGAGGCTTTTATATCGCTGAGCCCCTCCTGATTTTTAAATGGTGTCGAGAGTAAATCGTTACCACCGCTAGACGCACTAGTATCGGGACTGAAGTTTGAACTAGGGAAAACGAGATAGGCTGCAATAGCATCATCTTTACTGATTGTAGATAGGATGAAACGATTATCTCGATAGTATTGTATTACTTCGCCAGAATAAGATTTTTTAATATATATAGGGGCGCCAAAATTTTCTTCTAAAGAATTAGAAGATGCCCGAATATAGATTTTATCTAACTTATTTTGTGATGGTATATCGGTTAGTTGTGATAAGGAAAAATCATAAATTTTCTCAACCGCGTCCATCGTGTCGTTAAACCCACCCAAGGCGATCGCGACTAAAGAGGCAATCGCAACAATACGCCCCCATTGCTCTTTAATTTTAGGTGTCACGCTTTGGCTACTTGAACTTGTGTTCGTTGGTTCTATTGTACTCATCGTATTTGCCTCTTATTTATATAACGCTATGCGACCATTAACTTTTTTCAAATAGTTTTTAGTTTCGTCATACGGCAAATTTGCTAATAGATGGCTATAAACTTCATCAGGTGTCATGGTGTTGATGATTTTCGAAGCCTTACGAATATTGGTTGAGTGACCCTTGTTAAATGCACGTGCAACATTACCTGCTCCGGTATTATAAGCGGCAATCGTACAATATAAACGACTTTGCTTATCTGTTATTGAGCGAAGGTATCGACTATTTAATATGTGCAGGTAGGCAGTACCTGTTTCAACGTTAACGGGTGGAATGTATAACTCTTTTGGTGTCATCGGAGCATCAATTTTACGAATTTGCTTATTAACGTCATGCCCTGCGCTTACTGGAACTACTTGCATTAATCCAAAAGCTGGAACGTGCGATTTAGCGTCTGCTCTGAAGGCCGATTCACTGTGCATTATCGCCATAACTAGTGCTTTATCTATACCCCATTTTTCACTTTCTTGTATCGCTAATTCTTGATATTTAGTTGCTCGTTTCTTTAAACTATTATTTGGTAGTTTTATTGTATAAGAGACTATTTTCTTCGCTTTTACTGGTGCTACGACAGTATCTATTACGGCAGCGGTATCTATTACGGCAGCGGTATCTATTACGGCAGCGGTATCTGTTACGGCAGCGGTATCTGTTACGGCAGCGATATCTGTTACGATAGTGGCAGTAGGCTGTTCTTTACTCTTAACTAATACTGGCTCAGGTATGCCAAGAGCTTTTCTTTTATCTTTATATAGTTTGTTTATTTGGCTAATGCGCTGCTGTGCTTCAGCAAGCAAGTGCATTTTTTTGTTATTTGCACGTTCATAAATAAACGAATCTGGAATACCTGTTTGTGAAGCAATTAAACGATCAGCTTGGATATCGAATTCTTTCATTTGAGCCTGAGTTTGCTCAATAACAAATGTTTTTTCTTTATTTTGTTGTTCGGCAGAGTAGTTGATATCACTGTGAGTAATTTTAGCGTCTTGTAAATCTAGGTTTTGGCCATCTACGCTTATAATATTATTATTTGCAATGGAAGTGATGTCATTATTATTTTCTGATGGGTCTACGATAATAGAGATAGTAGCGGTATTTTCTTCATAATTAATGACTTTTTTTACTTTGTTATCTTTCGTGTATTCTACATTTTGTGTTTGGTCTGATACATCACCGCTGCCCCATTGCTCAATTAAATGCGCTTTTTGTTTATCTAGGTTTGTTGTATATGTCTCTCGCCATTGTTCATATTCGTCTAGATAATCATTAATATAAGCGTGAAATTCAGCTATTTTTTCTTCTTGAGAACGGTTCATTTCTATTTTTTCTTGCTCAAGTTCTGCGAATGCTAGACTCGAATTGGCATAACTTGTAGGTAAGAATGAAATGAATGACAGTGCAATAAGGCTTTTTTGATAGGGTTTCATTATTATTATTCTCTAATCAAAGGAGGGTAAGTAAGAGGCTATTTAGTCATAGCTTCTTACTTACTATTTTATGGGATTACATTGCTTTTAATGACTGAAGCGCGTTAGATAAATCTGTAGCCGCTTTTTCATTATTAAACTGACCCCATAATTTAGAGTCCTGAGTTACCCCATCAATAACTTTGTTAAGGTTTGCATCGTAAGTCGCTTGATCCATACCTACTAGCACATATAAGCCGCCTGTCGGGGTAGCTTGGCTTACGATTAACTTACTGTTTGCAAGCGTACGAGAAACAACGGATTTTGTTACATTCTCCATTGTTTCTAATACATCTTCATTAGAACCTGCTAATGTTGAAGACGTAACGCTAGACTCAACAGCTTGTTTAAACATGCTATTCACATCGACTTCAAATTGTGATGCTAATTGCACGCGTGCGTTATTGATTGCTATTTTACGCATGATAGACATGCCAGCAGCGCTTTTCTTAGAATAACCTACGCCGCCCGCAGCAAGATCGCTTGGTAATACATCACAGATCCAAGCGGGTGCTGTTGCAGCTGGAGAGTCTGGGAAGTTACACGTTACAATTCGAACGTTTTGTGTTTCTTCAACTGTTTTATTCGTAGTGGCACAGCCAGCTAAAGCTAAGGTAATTGCACTGATTAGGATTATTTTTTTCATTATATTAACCTCCTGTAACTGTTCGTAATTGGCATTCTAAATCCCACGTAGCACAAACTTCAGGCACTACTTTTGCTCTATCGCCAGTATTAATTTGTAGTGCTAACTCTTCCGTAATTTCAACCCAAGAATATTTTGGCTTAATACCATGTTGTGGGATATTTACAATTGTACCGTCACCGATACTAAACGTTTCAATTTCACCATCACTATTTTGGATTGCTTTTGAGAATGCTATGTCTGTACCTGGTTGGATATTTTTATTTGAACCGATAGCAATTTTTACCATAGTACCGGCATCACATTGACGTAACTCCATAACCGGAGCGCTAAGTGCTAATAATGATTTAAGTTCTTTATCATGTTGAACCGCTTCGCTTGCTGCTGCACTCGCTAATCCAGAGTAATGTGCATTACTTACTGGACAGCGGCTGTTATTAGTTTCAGACGATGAACTTTCATCGCCTTTTAATTCAATGCGTTTGATCAACTGCATATCTGGTAGTGAGACAATTTTTGCGATCGCAGATACGTCAACTTCATAAGAGCATTTTGCTGCAACTTTAACTGTTTCGCCGTCGTCGTTTTTATAAGTTCGGGATTTAGAGAAACTAGTTTTGAGATCACTTGCGGTAATTTCAGTTAAAATAGCATAGTCTGCAATTGGAACACCTTTGGTATTGTATCGCCCACTTTGTTCTGCAAGTTTTAATTCATTTTTTAATTTATTCGCTATTTTACGATCAACTACATTGGTACCTGATTTTATAATTTGAGATTCAAGTTCGTTACGTAAAACTGATTGGATTTTTTTAGCTGCAGGATCTTTAAATCCAATTTCAACTGGTAATACGATAACTTTTCTATCCGCTGCACTTTTTGCTGGTTGTTCTGAAGCGGCTATATCAATTTTATAGTTGGGCTCACAAACTTTATTAGCGGCGCACCCCGAGAGTATGACTGATAAGCTTAATGCAAGAGCTGTTTTTTTTAACATGAGTATCATTCCATTGTTTTTAATTGTTTTTATAATATTTTATAGTGTGCAGGTGGCGAAGATTGCTTGTAATTACATCGACTTAAAGTGCACCTAAAAGGTAGTATCGCTCTAAATGGTTAGATTTTGCAAATTTTAATTATAATAAAATGAGCTGATGATCAAATAAATAAAAAATAGTTCAACTTAATTTATAAAAAGTTTAAATGTTAGGCGTTCCTGCTATTCACTCGTTTTTTTGTGCTGATAACATATATTTAAATAGCAGTTGCTTTACATCATAGATTGAATTTAAATTAGTTATTTAAATTCAAATTAATGATTAATATCTATATGATTAAATCATTTCAACAACATAAAAAGTCATATGAAACAATATACAAAAAAACTATTACCTTTATTTTTGCTGTCTATGTTGACCGCTTGTCAATCCACAAGTAATCCAGAGTGGTACGATCAACCACAGGTGAGTAATACAGAATATATATTTGCGGTTGGTGAAGGAAGAAGTTTAAATCAAGCGAAAAAATCGGCTCTCAATAATATAAATGCGACATTGTGGACGCAGGTTGATTCTTCTTTTTCGATGAAAGATAGTAATACTAATATCAATGATAAGAATTATACCTATGGTTCAGTCAATAATAATGTGAATGCTAAAACATCTAGTGTGACTTTTAGTGGCGTCGAATATACCAATATAGATAATCAGAATAATATTTATTTTGCTCAGGCGAGAATAAAAAAAGACGTAATTATTAAACAGCTAAAATCAGACATTAGTAACGTAAATAAAAAATCGAAAAGGTTGATTGATGAATTAAAACATCAGGACCTTTTGTCTTGGTGGTTGATGAATCGTGAGACAAGCTCTAATCTGGAATATGTTAATGTTCGAACCGCAATGTTGGGGGCTATATCTCCAAAAGATGATGTGAGCGCTCCTTACGTTCTCGCATTAACAGATCAAGTATCAAAAATAAAATCACAGTTATTAATTAAAATACAGCCATCGAAGCATGATAAAAAAGGTGCACAATATCTTGTTGAGAAACTGTCAGCCCAAGGAATAAGCACAACGTTTAAAAATACAAGGTCAGTGACTCATACATTAAAACTAAATACCGATTTGCGTCAAAGTATTATGAGTAGCGCTTATATTTCAACAAAAATCACCTCGTTACAGTTGTTAAATAAACAAGGTAATGTCGTTGCAAGTAATGAAATGATTTCAACGGGTAACTCTATGTCTAATTATAAAATTTCGAAAGAAGGCGCTGATCGTCATTTTTCTGCACAGATGGATGAAAATGGAGTATGGCCATCTCTCGGTTTTAACGGCTAATTATGCGTGATGTCGTATGATGTCATCGTGAACATAGAGCTATGTCTGGAATACTATTGCGAGTTTATAATCCTTGACCTTACTTAGGTTGGGGATTTTTTTATCGATGACTAAGCCTGTTCTACAATATAGGATGGCGATAAGCTAGTCAGATATAGTGTGAAAATAGATAATATAGGGCTATAGCTAGAATAAAAAATCGTTTTACTCTTAAGTGGTAATTTACAGTTGCAGAATATCCAATATCGCATAGACTTCTCAATGTGAATTAACATTTAATTCACATATCTTTTCGAATTTATTAGTTAACCGGAGGTACATATGAAAAATTTAAATCTTGTTCAATTCGTCTGTGTATCGCTTGATCATACTTGTCCCATGACGGCCGTTCATAAAGCCTTTATGACTTGTTCCGATCGAAAACCAGGCACCACATTATTAACTAATTAATTCGTAACCTTAACGGCTGCGAAAAATGGCAGCTGATAGGGTAATCTTCATTTACATCCCTAGATAGTCGAAATACTTCACGCCATTTTTCCCAGTTAAATTTTTAAGTTTCAAACTTATATACTGGAGAATTCTTATGCGTCATTCACTTTATTTAAACCTTGCTGTATTTTTTGTTCGTGCTGATATCCGCCGTGAAGAGCAACTATGGTTAACAAAAAATCGTCGTACCAGCAGTCAGCTCCCATTGGGCAATGCGTATCTGCTAAAAGATATTGGTCTTAATGCCGATGGTCGTCCACTTTGCAGTGCGCTGCCACGTGATGTAGCTGCGAAACGTCGAGTGCGTCATCTACGCCGTGCCTGCCGTGTGAAAATAGCAACGTAACAAAAGGGGCTAGGCTGTATATGCAGCTTAGCCCCTTGCGTATTTTGAAGTAGTAGAATTTTATTTAATTTTCAAACGCTGCAGAGCCATCTTCGTTGATGTGAAGTTTGGCTTTTGCTTGGTTAATTAATTGCACTGCACAAGATGGTGAGACCGAGCGTAAACTACCTTTTCCACTATGGAATGAAGGTTCCCAAGCTCTATCTTTGTATCGACCTGTTTCTATAAATTCCACAACTACTTTCATAACGTACCTCTATATTGTTGGTCTTACTAGCTGCCTATTACGAAGCGATTATCGTCTGGTAATGGTTACTCTGCTAAATAGTAATATAATAAATATCGTTCCACTTCAAATATAAATCTCGCTTATTTCAAATGAAACTAAAGCGCGGGTTTGTTATTCTTTTATCTATATATACAGCGATGCTTTGTCATATATATGATGGAGATAATGCTGTTTTTTGTTATAAGCAATGAACTTCGGCTAACTGACTCTGGGGACATTCGCAACGGGATTATTCTTCTTCGCCTCGTCATGTGCCTGCATCAGGTTGTTGCTCTGGCGCAGCCTCGAGAAAGGCGGGTAATTGAATGCAATGCTGATAAATTCGATTAATAGCGGGGTAAGGTGCCATATCAAGCTTAAAGCGTAGTGCGTTATAAACTTGCGGTATCAAATAGGCATCAGCTAAGGTTACCTGGTCGTTGTAGCAATAGTGAGTACTGCCTTTTTTTGTTAGCAATGCTTCGAAGGCTGCAAATCCTTCTTCTAACCAGTGATGATACCAAGTCATTTTTTCGGTGCCGTCACAGTCGAAATTTTCCTCGAGATACTGTAATACTCGTAAGTTATTCAGTGGATGCATATCGCAGGCAATAATTTGCGTTAATGTACGCACATAGGCACGCTGGGTTAAATTGATTGGTAATAAAGCGGGCTGCGGAAAAGCTTCTTCTAGATATTCAATGATAGCGCCTGACTGAGTTATTATTTGTGGTTTAGACTCTGAGTCCACAGCATTAAAATTTGGTACTGCGATATCAAGGCTTGGCAGTAAACCTTGGGGGTTAACACTCTGGTATTCTGCGGCGTGCTGCTCGCCGCCATTGCGAATCAAATGTACGGGCTCGGTGCTATATCGAACCTGCTTTAAATTTAATACGATCCGAACACGGTAAGCGGCTGATGAACGATAATAGCTATAGAGTTTCATCTTGTATCCCCTTTTTATCTCTGTTGGCTATACCTGTACCACTGACTTGTTTACTGAAAAGCGACGATCTGGTCAATAGCGCCGAAAATGGATTGTCCGGTCTGATCTCGCATTTCAATTTTTACTCTGTCGCCATGCTGTAGAAATGGGGTGGTGATTTCACCTGTGGCTATTTTTTCCAACATTCTTTTTTCTGCAAGGCAGGATGAACCTACCGTACGGTCACAATTAGATACAGTACCTGAACCGATAATGGTACCGGCAGTTAAGGTGCGGGTTTTGGCGGCATGGCTAATCAATTCAGGGAAATTAAATGTCATGTCGACCCCAGCATCAGGGCTGCCAAATAAAGTGCCATTAAGGTACGTTGATAACGGTAAATGTAATTTTTTTCCGTCCCATGCATCACCTAATTCATCAGGGGTTACGGCAACAGGCGAGAATGCGGTGGATGGTTTACTGTGAAAAAATCCAAAACCTTTGGCTAACTCAGTGGGAATTAAATTACGCAGGGATACATCGTTAACCAAGGTAATTAATAAAATATATTCGCTAGCTGCAGCCGTGGTTAATCCTATCGGCACATCACTGGTGATCACTGCCACCTCGGCTTCAAAGTCTAAACCCCAAGCGGGATCTTGTAATGGAATATCATCTTTGGGCCCTATAAAACTGTCACTGCCGCCTTGATACATTAACGGTTCAGTCCAAAATGACTTGGGCATTTCCGCACCTCTGGCTTTACGCACTAACTCGATATGATTAACGTAAGCACTGCCGTCGGCCCATTGATATGCTCTGGGTAAGGGCGATTCTAGTGAGCAGTTTTTAAATTCAATGATACCTGTCGACTCACCGTTATTTAATTGTGCGTAATGGCTTTGTAATTGTGGCTCCACTGTAGACCAATGCTCTAGCGCCCATTGTAAATTGGCCGCTATCGAGGATACACACAATGCAGTTTGTAAGTCTTTGCTAACGAGGTATAAGCTGCCATCTCTAGACCCATCTCGTAATGTGGCTAATTTCATCGTATTTTATCCTCCTGCTTCACGCTATTCTTTCCAGCTATCGACATAACCTGACCATTCTACATCCGCCATGCCTGAACCGATGGCTAAACCATCGCGGGTATCTATCATCACTGCAACTTCATCGGTTTCTTTGCGTTGTGATTTGCACCCTGCGCGATAGGCTTTAGGGTGCGGTCCATGGGTAAAACCACAAGGGTGAAAGGTCAACATCCCCGGTTCAATATTGTCGCGACTAAAAAACTCGCCTTGGTGGTAAAAGATCACTTCATCAAAATCATCGTTGTTGTGATAAAAAGGCACTTTCAATGCACCGGGATCGCTTTCCATTGGTCGAGGTACAAACGTACACACCACAAAGCGACTGGTTACAAAAGTAGAATGCGCGGAGGGGGGAAGGTGAAATCGGTGGCTCATTAACGGGCGAATATCGAGCCAGTTAAGCCGCACGACAGATACGTCGCCATGCCATCCCACGACATCTAGTGGGTTAAAAGGATAGGCAATGATGGATTGTTGATTAAAGCGTTTGATAATGACTTGCCAGGGCTGCTCGTCCTGTTGTTGTAAATAGGCATCATCAATTTCTGGGGTATCTAATACCGCTTGATCAAATATTGCATGCTGACCAACGATGGTTTTATCGGGTAAACCGTAATAATCATTGGTTGCTTCGATCATCATTAAGGTCATTGGTTTGGCTGGTTCTAAACGCCACAAACAAGAACGCGGAATCAATACATAATCACCTTGAACAACACTCAAATGGCCGTAATCACAAAACAACTCACCGTGGCCCTGGTGGATAAAAATGAGATCATCACCATCGGCATTTCTGACTAAGGTTTGCATGTTTTCGTGACACTGCCAGAAGCGGATCTGGCAATGTGCATTGTGAAATAACAGGGGGGCATCCCAAGGGGAAGTCTGAGCATAGGGTAATTTTAATAAATTATAGGCTCTTGGCCTGTGTTCGCCAGACCAAGCACACCATCCTGTAGGTGGGTGTTTATGATGCAAATGTGTGGCAGGCCCATAAAACCCTTCTCGACTTACCTCCCTTTCAAAAACACCTTGCCTGGGGAGATCCGCGTGCGCTTGCCGAGAATAAGTCCCTTTTCGTAATGGAAACGCAATTCTACGGATCATATTTCGCCCCTTTAGTCATTTTTATCTATGATAACGCCACGCGCAACTTGGTCGCGTTCAATGGATTCGAACAAGGCTTGGAAATTGCCTTCGCCAAAACCTTCATCACCCTTACGCTGGATTATTTCAAAGAAAATAGGCCCTATTAAAGTCTTGGTGAATGTTTGTAGTAACAGGACTAACTTGCCATTGTCCATGTGACCATCAATCAAAATACGGTGTTTTCTGAGTTGGTCAATCGCCTCGTGATGTTCTGGCAAGCGTTCTGAAATCATGTCGTAATACGTATCGGGTACATCCATAAATTGAATGCCGTTGGCTTTTAAGGTGGCGACTGTGTGGTAAATATCGTCAGTACCTAAAGCGATGTGTTGGATTCCTTCGCCATGATATTCCTGCAAAAACTCTTCAATTTGGGATTTATCATCACTGCTTTCATTAATCGGAATACGCAGGTTACCGCAAGGGCTAGTCATGGCGCGGCTACGTAATCCGGTCATTTTACCTTGGATATCGAAATAGCGAATTTCACGAAAATTAAATACCCGTTCATAAAATTCTGACCAAGTATCCATGTGGCCACAATGCACATTATGGGTGAGGTGATCGATGTAAGTCAGTCCGGCAGAGGTTGCTGGATGCTCAGTTTCGCCAGTTAATTTAAAGTGTTCCTGATAAAGGCGTTTTCTTACATCGTCATCGACTAAGTACAGCAGACTCTCGCCAATGCCATAAATCGCTGGCACGCCAAACTCGAGGATTTTACGCTTACAAGGTTGGGCTTCGCGGCTAATGGCATGTTGATAGGCTTTGTCGGCATCACTGACTTTGAATCCCATGGCACAGGCGGAAGGGCCGTGCTGCTGCGAGAATTCAGAGGCGAAACCACGGCCTTCAGTACTCACCAAAAAATGAATATCACCTTGTTTAAACCAAGTTAACGGGCGTGTTTGATGTTGGGCTAAAGCGTGAAAACCCAATGTTTTGAAAAGCGTGGCTAGCTGTGTTGGATCGGGAGATGTGAACTCGACAAATTCGAAGCCTTCAGTGCCAGCAGGATTGCTAAACTCTTGTTTAGTATAATCATATGCATGACCCATAATACCTCCTTTGCAGACTTTAGAAGTACAGAGCAGCCTACAAATTTAACAGGAATGTAGAGCTAGTATGGACGATTTATGCTGATTTTGCTTACTCGAGGTCACAAACTGAATTAGAAATTCGCACTGGATAAGGCGAAGTGTGGCTGGTTATTGTGATTATTCGTGATAAGGGTTGTGCTATTATCTGTTTAACAACAGTGAGATCATTGATGGATAATGATGACCGATCTATTCATCATCTAAACGCATAAGGGAACTAAATAGTGAAAAAGATGGCTGCTCCACAGGACATGTATAACGGAGCTAAATTTAAAACCAATAAATATGGTTATGTGACTATTGTTGAATATTATAATTGTCATACTGTGATTGTTGCGTTTGAAAACACGGGTAATATTCGCGCTATCAGTGCCACTAAATTAAGAAGTGGTAATGTGCCTGATCGTGATATCCCACCGGAATCGATTATGGTTGGCGAACGCGTGCACTCAATCAAACATGGTTGGTTGACGATCACTAAAGTCGAATCTGAAAACATTGTGTTAATGACCAACGAGCAAAATGAGGAGATCAGAATGCTCCTGCCTGCAGTGCAAAAGATGAAAGATAAATCAGCCGAAATTGAAAGTTTAAAATCACCATCAAGCAATCCTACCTCATTGAAAGATTTAACAAAAAGAACTAAAAGTGTTAATACTTTGGTTAAAAAAATGCTGACCGATTATGGCAAGTAGTGTTGTTAATATTTAAATTTAAATTGTTTAAGTTGTTGATATTTGTAAGCTTTAACTTGTTCGTTTGTTTTTTGATGCCTCTGTATAAATAAAATCAAATTCTCTCTCGCCATCCGCTTTTATTTTTATGTTACAAATCACACTTCTAATACAAATACGTATTTTAGAGACCTGTGTCGCAAGTTCATAGTGGTTTTGTGACGTAAATCTTATTTGGTTTCGCCCCATTCAGTTATGCTCCTGCCATACATGTTCGCCAATGCAATTGTGCAATAGCGTTAATTCAAGTAGAGATCAATATTATGAAAAAAATCTTAGTTGTATGCGGAAACGGTTTAGGCACGTCATTAATGATGGAAATGGCTGTTAAAGAAGTTGCAAAAAAACTGGGCTTAGAAGCAGAAATTGATCATGAAGATTTATCTTCTGCAGCATCAAGCAAAGCAGATATTTGGGTTGCTGCGACAGACGTTGCGACTCAGTTAGAAGAAGCAGGCAAAGAAAATATTATTAAATTAGTTAATATTTTTGATAAAGCCTCAATTGAAGCACAACTAAAAACTTTCATGTAAGGCGATTGTTATGGTGAACTTTTTTGAATTTATGCTTGGCTTATTAAAAGAGCCTGCAATCATGGTTGGTCTTATTGCTTTCATTGGCTTAATAGCACAAAAAGCAGATGTATCGACCATTTTAAAAGGCACAATCAAAACGGTAATGGGTTTCTTAATCCTTGGTTTTGGTGCTGGCGCTCTGGTTGGCGCGCTTAATAATTTCTCAGTGGTATTTACTGAAGCGTTTGGCGTAAGTGGTGTGATCCCTAATAACGAAGCGATTGTGGCATTAGCTCAAGAAGCGTTTGGTTATGAAATGGCACTGATTATGTTCTTCGCATTTGTAGTGAACATTGTATTAGCGCGAATTACGCCGCTGAAGTATATTTTCTTAACGGGTCACCATACTATGTTCATGTCAATGTTGGTGGCCGTGATCCTGTCAACAGCTGGCATTACTGGTACGGTATTAGTTGCATTAGGCGCGATTATTGTTGGTTCGTTGATGGTTATTATGCCTGCACTTGGTCAGAAATATACTGAAAAAGTAATGGGTACAGATCAGCTTGCAATCGGTCACTTTTCTACGCTTTCTTATGTCATCTCTGGTTATATAGGCAGTAAATTTGGTGATACTTCGAAATCGACAGAAGACATCAATATGCCAAAAAGTTTGATGTTTTTACGTGATACACCAGTAGCTGTCGCAACGACAATGGCTATCTTTTTCTTCCTAGCATCTATCTTTGCTGGCGGTGACTTTGTTGAGACTATTTCTGATGGTCAAAACTGGGTGGTATTCACCTTTATGCAGTCACTGATATTTGCTGGCGGTGTATACATTGTACTGCAAGGTGTGAAGATGTTGATTGCTGAAATTGTACCTGCATTTAAAGGTATTTCAGATACGTTAGTTCCTGGGGCTAAACCAGCTCTTGATTGCCCGATGGTATTCCCAATGGCACCAAATGCAGTATTGATTGGTTTCTTGTGTTCATTCGCCGCAGGTCTTCTTGCGATGGGGGTGCAAGGTGCTTTCGGTTGGACGATTATTGTTGCGGGTGTTGTGCCTCACTTCTTCGTCGGTGGTGCGGCAGGTGTTTATGGTAATGCGACAGGCGGTTTACGTGGTGCGATCTTAGGGTCATTTGCCCAAGGTTTATGTATCTCATTCCTGCCTATGTTATTACTGCCTGTTCTCGGTGGACTTGGTCTAGAAGCAACAACGTTTGCAGATTTTGACTTCGGTGTTGTGGGTCTGATTCTAGGGTGGATCGTATCATGAGCTTATTTGATTTAATTGGTGATAACGGTATTGTTATTACGTCGGAAGAAAACTTAACGGTCGATGCTGCATTAGACTTAACTTGTTCAACCCTGTTGGCAAACGGTAAAATTGAAGCAAGTTATGTTGAAGCGATTAAAGCGACGCATAAAGACATTGGTCCGTATTATGTATTAGCTCCTAAAATTGCGATGCCGCATGCGCGTCCTGAAGATGGGGTTAATGAGGCTGCATTACAGCTGACGGTATTTAAAAATGGCGTTGATTTGGGGTCAACAGATAATGGTGCTGTGTATTTCTCGATCACGTTAGCGGCAATGGATTCTGATAGTCATATTAATACGATCATGACACTGGCTGAGTTATTCCAAAACGATGATGATATCGATAAGATCATTGCAGCGGAAAATCATGCTGACATTATCGAGATACTTAAACAATATTAACGTGAAATGACAGTGTGAATCAGGAGGCGATAACGCAAGTTATCGCCTTTTTTATTGGCTAAAATATGAATGGATGACTTTGTTGATCTATTTATTTTTTCTTGTGCTCATACATATAAAAATCAGCCATCTCAATAATATCCTCATATTGGTCACCCTCTGAGTAAGGTGTTAATCCATAGGCAAAAGAAATTTTATGCTCTCTAAATTCTTTTTTGTATTTAGATTTTTGAATTATTTTGTTTTGAATTTTCTCTATTATCTCTGTGGCAATGTCTATTGACGGACAATCATTTAATAAAATGACAAATTCATCGCCACCGCTTCTGATTAAGTAGTCCTCGTCTCTTATTGCTTCTTGAGCCGATGACGCCAGCAATTTAATGGCACTATCACCAGCAGAGTGACCGAGGGTGTCATTGATTTCTTTTATTTTATTGCCATCGATAACAGCCAATATACCTGATGAAGTTGCTTCACTGTAATAATCAAAATAACGTCGGTTATAAGCTTTTGTGAGGGTATCTATCATGGATTTTTGTTTATGCAGTTCAGACTCACTGGTAATACGTCGAATAAAGTGAAAGTAAAAAATGAAAATAGCGATAAAGAAAGACAATATAAAGGAAACTTTTAAGGGTATATCAAGGATATATAATAACGGGATCCGGACTATCACGGTAATACCATCGGCAATTACGGCGTATTCACTGCGGTAAAATAATAAAGAATCGGGATAATCGGCATATTTAACCGAGATAACATAATTTCTTTGATTTGTTTTCGAGCTGGGTGGAATGATCGTTATATTTTTATCGTCATAGTAAGAGTTACTATTCAAGTGCACATTAAAGCTGATATCAATATGCTCATTCATGCCTTTGAATATCGTGAACAGTTTATTACCCGAGAGGGCATCTTCATGCATGTAGCTAACGCGGTACTTGTTCATTTTTGTTTTGCAAATATTGAGTTCACGGCAACGAATGGGATCAAAAATAGTAGTTACCACACTCGGTGCTAATTTTTGTCGGTATAACACACTCTGGGACTGCCAGTCTTTAATCATGAAGTTACCAGAAATAGACGATGTAGTAATAAAACCTAAACTGTCGAGGGCATTTTTATATTGAGAAAGAAGCGCTGTGCCTTCAGTCGCAGCCTCTTTTTTAGGCTCCGCCTTACTCATATAAATATAAGATCTTTTATTTAGTGGTGTTGATGATGCGAGCTCTTCATTCTCGGATATAACAATGATGTTAGAGAGCTCGAGTAGGGCATCTGAGAGGTCGTTCATGGTTTGGTGTATGGTTGATTGTTCCGCTTTAAGCGTACTTGCTGAGAACATGTAATAAAACATAACGGTTAACACGACAAAAGAAACAATGAACATTCTCACTGCAAAATAGATACTATGTAACAAGCTCAAGACCCTTATTTCTTAAAAAAGAGCTTGGCATGGTAGGACATTTAATCGCAACTTTAAATACATATGCTTACATAGTTTTATGTATGATTATATATTTAGCGTTTAATGCTGCGTCAGCTTAGACGCTTATTATAACGTGATGATGATATTGAAAATTCTTGCAGAAGAAAGAAAACTGAGTTTATCGAAAGGTTTAAAGGCTCAGTTAGCGCTAGAGTATTAGAAAGTAGGCGATAACAAAAGTTATCGCCTTTAATTAAGCTGATCTTTAGTGAGTGCTACTCAATATTCTGTAACTGCTCGCGCATCTGCTCAATCAATACTTTCAGCTCTACAGCCGACTTTGTAATATCAGTACTAATCGATTTTGAACCTAGGGTATTTGATTCACGATTGAATTCTTGCATCATGAAATCTAAACGACGGCCGCAAGCGCCACCTTTAGCTAGGATGCTACGAGTTTCAGTGACGTGGGCATTTAAACGGTCAATCTCTTCAGCCACATCTAATTTTTGCGCCATTAAGATAAGTTCTTGCTCTACGCGTGTTTCATCAAGTTCAATTTTCGCATCGCTGAATTTCTTTTGAATACGTTCACGTTGCCATTCGATGATCTCAGGCATTTTGCCTTCAACGAAATCAGCTTGCTCGGAAATACCTGTTAAGCGTTGCTCTAGCATGGCTTGCAGTTTTTCACCCTCAGACGCACGAGAATCAAGGAATTCAATCAGTGTTTCGTCAAAGAAGCTTAATAGGTCAGTTGATAACTCGCCCATGTCTTTTTCTGCCGCTTCCATTACGCCTGGCCAGCGTAGGATATCAACTGGGTTTAATTTTGCCTTACCGGCTTTTTTAGCTACCCAGTTTGCGCTTTCAATTAATTTTTCTGCTAATGCTTCGTTCAACTGTAATTCACCGCTGTTAGCTGAATTTGCTTCAAAACGCAGGTTACATTCTACTTTACCGCGTTGTAATTTTTTACGGAAACGTTCACGTAGTACAGCTTCTAAACCACGAAATTGCTCAGGTAGTCGGATGTACGTTTCGAGGTAGCGTTGGTTAACCGAACGGATCTCCCATACTGCTGTACCCCAATCGCCTTTAAACTCTTTACGGGCATATGCCGTCATACTATGAATCATGTTGAATCCGTTAATTAAAGTAAATTAAGCCAATTATACCTGTAGGTTATTACAACTTGCTATAGCGATAGTTTAGCTTAGCTCATATAATATTGGGCAATCATCAATGAAGAGTTAAAATAATGCGCCCAAGTCAAAGAACATTAGGTCAAATTCGACCTGTAACAATTACCCGTAACTTTACCGCTCATGCAGAAGGGTCTGTATTAGTTGAATTCGGAGCTACGAAAGTATTGTGTACTGCGACTGTTGAAAACAATGTGCCACGATTTTTAAAAGGTAAAGGCCAAGGTTGGGTAACGGCTGAATACGGCATGCTACCGCGCTCGACGCACAAACGTATGAATCGTGAAGCGGCACGTGGTGGACAAACTGGACGCACTATGGAAATTCAACGTCTGATCGCGCGTTCACTACGCGCTTGTATCGACCTTGGTTCATTGGGTGAGCATACGATTGTAATCGATTGTGATGTTATTCAAGCTGACGGTGGTACACGTACTGCCGCTATTACTGGCGCTTGTGTGGCCTTGGCTGATGCGGTTGAGTTTTTGATCCGTAAAGGTAAATTAAAGATTAGCCCGATCAAATTTATGATTGCCGCTGTGTCTGTTGGTATCTATAAAGGCGAAGCGGTATGCGATTTAGATTATCCAGAAGATTCTGATGCTGAAACAGACATGAATGTAGTGATGACTGATACCGGCAAATTTATCGAGATCCAAGGAACTGCTGAAGGCGAACCGTTTAGCCACGAAGAAATGTTAGCCATGCTGGCCTTAGCGAAAGACGGCATCGAACAGATCATTGTAGAGCAAAAGAAAGCACTCGGTGATAGCTTGATTAAAGTGTAAAGCTTGTTAGAATAGCGGCGCTTATCGTTAGTCGCCAAGCGCTAACAAGGTTAATTGCCTAATAATATGCCCCATATTATTAGGCTTTTTAGGTGAAGTGGCTTTTAGCCAACAACATCTAATTAATCATAATAGGGGAAAACGATGAAAGATTACCAACGCGAGTTTATTGAGTTTGCTTTAGAAAAAGAAGTGCTTAAATTTGGTGAATTCACACTAAAGTCTGGTCGTACTAGCCCTTATTTCTTCAACGCTGGTTTGTTTAACACGGGTCGTGACTTATCGCGTCTTGGTCGTTTCTATGCAGCCGCTTTAGTTGATTCTGGTATCGAATACGATGTGGTATTTGGTCCTGCCTACAAAGGTATCCCAATCGCGACAACTACGGTTGTAGCGCTGAACGATCATCATGATATTGATGCACCTTACTGCTTTAACCGCAAAGAGAAGAAAGACCACGGCGAAGGTGGTTCATTAGTCGGTTCTGCATTGGAAGGTCGTATCGTATTGGTTGATGACGTGATCACTGCGGGTACTGCAATCCGTGAATCAATGGATATCATCCAAGCACATAACGCTGAACTTTCAGGTGTATTAATTGCGCTAGATCGCCAAGAAAAAGGCAAAGGCGAATTATCTGCAATCCAGGAAATTGAACGTGACTATGGCTGTAGCGTATTATCAATCGTAACACTGGGCGACCTTGTTACTTTCTTAGCGGATAAGCCTGAAATGCAACAGCACCTTGAGACTGTAAAAAAATACCGTGAAAACTACGGTATCTAATTTACACGCTTCACGGCAAAGTTAGCGTATTATTTATAACTACTCTGTTTATAAACGCGCTATCTATCACTGCCGTTAAAGAAGAGACGAAAAAGGCTACCGAGGTAGCCTTTTTTTATTTCTATACCGTGAACGTTACTGTGGTGAACTGACTGTGATTAGCTCTGCAGTAGCTGCTTGTTTAAGAATACCCACTGCTGATCAAAGTCTGTCGTTGGTTTCAATGCAAAGCGCGTACGTACATATTGATTGATACGACCTTCTGCATAGGCTAACAATAGATTTGCTAACATACCTTCATCTAAGCTAAAACCTGCACCGTCACGCATTTTCTTTTCACGCAGTACTTGTTTTAGATGAGTTTCAATCTTGGCGTATAACGCACTGATTTGCTCACCAAGACGTTCGTGTTCACCTTGCAGTGCATCGCCCGTCATAATACGAGTGATACCTGGGTTACGTTCGGTAAATACCAGCAACAAATGCAGGATGTGATGACAACGGGTAATGGTATCTTTCTCTTCATTTAAGATTTGATTAATACCGGCTAAGATTGAATCTTCGATAAAGGTAATTAACCCTTCAAACATACGCGCCTTACTTGGGAAGTGGCGATAAAGCGCAGCTTCTGATACGCCGACTTCCTTGGCAAGTTTAGCGGTCGTAATACGCTGACCAGGACTGGTTTCCAGCATGTGTGCTAATGCTTGTAATATCTGTTCTCGACGATTCTTTTTAGTGCTTGTTGACATCTTTTTCATCCTAGAATGGTGTTAACCGTTATTGCTTACCCGAATGGCCAAAGCCACCTTCGCCACGTTCACTACTATCAAACTCTTCAACTATGGTGAGTTGTGCTTGTATTACTGGCACTATCATCATTTGCGCAATACGATCGCCTGGTTGAATACTGAAACTATCTTGACCACGATTCCAGCATGAGATCATTAACTCACCTTGATAATCAGAATCAATTAAACCCACTAAGTTACCTAACACAATACCGTGTTTATGACCTAAGCCTGAACGCGGTAAAATGGTTGCTGCCATTGTCGGATCTGCAATATGAATTGCAATACCGGTTGGGATCAAATGGGTCTCACCTGGATTAACCGTCAATGGTTCTGCAAGACAAGCACGCAGATCTAAACCTGCTGAACCAGGTGTTGCATAACTTGGTAATGGAAACTCAGTACCCACGCGTGGATTTAATATTTTAACTTCTATTTGTTTCATTGTTTGCTTCACTGAATATATCAATTGATGGCTCGTTGATGCATTGCGTTAGCGCAATACACGGTAAAATAATGAGCCTACTTTAGTTATAGTTTATTATTCGCGTTGAACTGTGTGGCGATTAATTGTAATAACTGTGCTGCTACGTCTTGCTTACTCGCGAGTGCAATTTGTATGCTGCCTTGTGGCCAGAATACCGTTAATGCGTTGTCTTCTGCGTTAAAGCCTTGGCCTGATTGTGCCACGTCATTTGCGGCGATCATAGCAAGATTTTTACGTTGCATTTTGTCGCGTGCATAATGCTCAACATCTTGTGTTTCTGCAGCAAAACCGACAGTAAAAGGAGAATTTTCGAGCGCGGCCACACTGGCGACAATATCGGGGTTTTTGATCATGCGTACGACCATTTCGTCGCTATTGGTCTTTTTAATTTTTTGTTCTGCAACGCTTTCAGGGCGGTAATCGGCGACGGCTGCACAGGCAATGAAAATATCTTGTTGCTGAATGTCGGCCATGACTGCAGCGTGCATATCAAGTGCGCTGGTCACTTTAACAAGTTTGCATGAAATTGGCGCCGCTAATGCGACTGGACCACTTACGACGGTGACATTAGCACCTAATGAACGTGCTGCTTGTGCGAGGGCATAACCCATTTTACCTGAGCTGTGGTTGCTGATGTAACGTACTGGATCAATCGCCTCGCGAGTTGGTCCTGCGGTGATCATGATATTTTTACCGGCTAAGAGTTGCGGTTGTGTATTCATTTTCGCTTGTTCGCTAAAGTAGTTAACAACCGCTGTCACTAATTCGTCAGGGTTCACCATTCTACCTGGCCCCACATCACCACACGCTTGCGCGCCTGCTGCTGGTCCCCAAAGTGTAATGTTACGTTGTTTAAGTGTCGCTAAATTAGCTTGTGTTGCAGGCGCTTGGTACATCACTTGATTCATCGCAGGGGCAATGGCAATAGGTGCTGGCGTTGCAAGGCATAAGGTCGAAAGCAAATCATCGGCAATACCGGCGGTAAATTTGGCAATGAAATTAGCGGTAGCAGGGGCGATTAATACTAAATCGGCCCATTTAGCGAATTCAATGTGGCCCATGCCTGCTTCGGCTGCTGGGTCTAATAAACTGTGTGCTACGGGGTTTCCTGAGACTGCTTGCATGGTGAGAGGAGTGATAAACTCTTGCGCCGATTGGGTCATTACGACGCGAACTTCCGCGCCTTGTTCCGTTAATCGACGGGTTAACTCTGCGCATTTATAAGCGGCGATGCCGCCGGTAATACCGAGCAAAATGCGTTTATTGGCAATAGCAGTCATTGTGTATTCCACGTTAAAATCTGAAAGGATATTCTAATAACGTGATAACAATACCATAATTAAATTCGCAGAGGCTAAGGTTTGTTATTAATTTTATATGCATCATTATCAAATCTATAAATTTGAACTATTTCACTGTTTTATCATTATTGAGTTCGTTTATTCACCGAATAACTAAGCTAACAGGACGTTATGTTAAATGGTGAAATAAATGAAATTGAAATCATTGCCGTGCAGTGAAATGCCACGCGAAAAGTTGGTTAAATTAGGGGCTGATTCATTATCTGATGCGGAATTGTTAGCGATATTCTTACGCACTGGTATCAAGGGGACTAATGTCGTGGCGCTGGCGAGTCATATTTTGGCTGAGTTTGGCACCTTACGGGCATTACTTGCGGCCAGTGAACATGAGTTTTGTCAGATTAAGGGGCTGGGTGTCGCTAAATATGTACAGTTACAGGCGACAGTGGAGATGTCTCGACGTTTTTTAGCCGAAAAATTAGAGCGTAGTAATGCACTCACTAGTCCGCAGGAAAGTCGAGATTACATTCGGGCAAAGCTGCGCGATCAGCCTCATGAAGTGTTTGCGGTATTATTTTTAGACAATAAGCACCGAGTTATTCGCTTTGAGGAGTTGTTTTATGGCACAATAGACAGTGCTAGTGTTTATCCGAGAGTGGTGGTAAAAAAAGCGTTAGAAAGAAATGCTGCGGCAGTTATTTTTGCGCATAATCATCCCTCTGGCATTGCTGAGCCCAGCCATGCAGATCGTATGATCACAGATAAACTTATCTCAGCCTTACAATTAATTGATGTTAAAGTCCTCGATCATTTTGTTATAGGTGACAGTGACATAGCGAGCTTTGCAGAGCGAGGGTGGGTGTGAAATTACGATTTCCATTCATTTTCAAAATATAAAAAGCTTGCTCTATGTTTTAATTTACTGTATAAAATGCGGCCTTTAGCACGCGTCTTGGGCGACGGCCAACAAGACGCTGTATATTTGCTCGAGCAAGAAAATATTTGGAGAAGACGACATGTCTAAAGTATGCCAAGTCACTGGTAAAAAACCAGCTGTTGGTAATAACGTTTCTCACGCAAAAAACCGCACACGTCGCCGTTTTTTGCCAAACCTACATTCACACCGTTTTTGGGTTGAGAGCGAAAACCGCTTTGTTAAATTACGTCTTACTTGTAAAGGTATGCGTATTATCGATAAAAAGGGTATTGATTCAGTTTTAGCTGAAATGCGTGCCCGTGGTGAGAAGGTTTAAGGAACTATATTATGCGCGATAAAATTCGTTTGAATTCATCTGCTGGTACAGGTCACTTCTATACCACTGATAAAAATAAGAAAAACATGCCTGAAAAAATGGAAATCAAAAAATTTGATCCAGTTGTTCGTAAGCACGTTATCTACAAAGAAGGTAAAATCAAGTAATTCTTGATTTTATGTTCGATATTTAAAACCCAGCTTTTGCTGGGTTTTTTTTTGCCTGAAATTCATTCTTACGAAACTTGCTCTGGTCGGCGTTTTCACGTAATTTGCGTATACTTATTGATAAATCAATGACTAGATTGGAAGGATGAGCGCGTGCAGTTATCACGACGAGGTTGGAATAACGTTTTAATATTTGCAGTATTGGCTATGATGCTGATATTTCAATATTCAGGCAAGAAGATGAATGGTGATGATAGCGAAAGCCAGTATCAATCAGCATTGCCCTCTAGGGCTGTCGTATTGTCGATGCAGTTTGATAATATTCAAATCCAACGCGTTGGTAGCCAATTGGCGACAAAGCCTGAGCTGGGTTTATCACAGCCACAATTGCAACAAATCATCAAAGCATGGGAAAGCGCGACTTTTAAACCAGTGGCTAAAGATGTTGTGATTGCCAATCTTGCTTACGGTATTAATATCTCCTTCGAATTAGCTAATTTAGCCGAACCTGTTATCTTGATTTTATATCAAATCGATAGTGGTTATTTGTTACAAAATTGGCAAAGCCAATTATTACAAATTGACGAAGCTGAATTACAGGTTTTATTACCGCGTTAGTCTCTTGTTTTATACTCACCAATGAGGCTGAGTAATTCTTTTACTTAGCTGCACTTAATGTTGCCATTTACTCTTTAACCTAAATATAACCGATAGGATGTCTTATGCCTGAATTACCGGAAGTTGAAGTAAGCCGCCAAGGCATAGCCCCATATCTCGAAAACGCGCAGATCACCAAGATCGTCGTGCGTAATGGTCAATTGCGTTGGCCTGTACCGATGACCTTGCAGGATGCTGTTGGCTGTATTGTGATAAGTGTACGTCGCCGGGCTAAATACTTACTCTTGGAAACAGAAAAAGGCACAATCATCATTCATCTGGGGATGTCAGGTAGTCTAAGGGTGCTTGATTCAACTATAGCAGTTGAAAAACATGATCATGTGGACATAGTCCTAGATTCTGGTAAATGTCTTCGTCTGAACGATCCTAGGCGCTTTGGTTCGGTATTGTGGCAAGTCGGCGAGGTGCTTGAACACAAATTATTAGCTAGCTTAGGCCCTGAGCCACTAACGGATGATTTTACTGCACAGCGTTTGTTTGAACGATCTCGTTCTCGCAAGATGCCAGTTAAGTCATTTTTGATGGATAATCATAACGTAGTCGGTGTTGGTAATATTTATGCCAATGAAGCTTTATTTGCCGCGGGTATTAGTCCGAAACGAGCTGCGGGCAATGTCTCTTTGCAGCGCTACAAAGTTTTGGTCGATGAAGTGAAAAGTGTATTAGCCAAAGCCATTCAACAAGGCGGCACGACACTAAAAGATTTTACTCAAAGCGATGGTAAACCAGGCTACTTTGTTCAAGAGTTGCAGGTATATGGCAAAGCAGGTAAACCGTGCCCTAAATGTGGAGAGGTACTACAAGCGGTTAAGATCGGTCAGCGCAACACGATTTATTGTAATCAGTGTCAGCGCTAACGCGATCTAATTTTTATAGCGGGTTATTTTCGGCGATCTTCGCTAAAATAGCCTGACATACCACGGGCGCGACGAATTGCGCCACATCGCCGTTGTGGATCGCCACTTCTTTTACTAATGTCGAAGAGATAAATGAATTCTCTTCAGATGGGGTGAGGAAAACACTTTCTAAATCAGGGCTTAAGCGACGGTTCATGTTCGCAAGTTGGAATTCGTATTCAAAGTCAGATACGGCACGTAACCCACGAATCAATACCGATGCATTATATTCTTTTGCAAAATCAACTAACAAGCCACTAAACCCAACGACTTCCACATTATCTAAATGTGCTGTGACGTCTTTTGCTAATTGCACGCGTTCTTCAAGCGTGAAGAAAGGCTTCTTTGTTGCGTTAAATGCAACGCCAACAATCACGTAATCAAAAAGTTTTGCTGCGCGCTCGATTAAATCAGCGTGACCATTGGTGATTGGATCAAATGTACCTGGGTAAATTACTTTTACTGTCATGATAGCTTCCAGTATCCTAATTTTTTTCTTAGTTTCAGTTGGCGTAATAAATTTAATGGTTTGCTTTTTAGCGAATCAAAATTAAAGTTATCAACGGCATCGAGTACTCTTGCACTTGAGTTACCATCTGTATACGCATGAATGTATTCTATGTAATCATCAATTTTTCGCATGAGCTCATCAGGTTGCTTGAGGGCGTCAATTAGCGCGGATTCAATTTGTTCTGGTGAACTGACATTGATGAGGTGCTCTCCTTGCTGGTTACCTTTAAAGGTGACCACTGGTTTTCTTTGTAATAAAAACATCAATAATACTGAAGATGTATCACAAAGCATCACGTCAGCACTTTTTAATAATGGAACAACATTATCAGTTTCAATAAAAGTTAAGTTATCGCTTTCTAACGCTTTGTATTTCTCAACAATATCAGCGCCCATTTTGGGATGGAATTGCACTAGCCAACGCCACTTTCCTGATTCTGATAATTTCTTTATGGCCTCAAAAATATGTGGTGCACAAGAAAAACGCGGCGAGAATGTAGAACAAAATAACACAGTTGGTCTATTGTCTTCGTTATCAATGTAAGGATTCAATGTTGTGTCTGGTGTGAACAAAGGATCTAACGCGGGCCATCCCGTATCCACTACTTTATATGTTTGATATTTGTCAGCCAATTGCTCAAATTGTTTTGTCATGTCTTTGCCATATGAGCAATGTAAATCAAAACAACCGCGGATCCTAAAGTGGGTATTCTTACCTTTCCAATCAAGTTTACCTGCATCGAATCCATGAAATACTGTTACTTTAAGACCGGGAATGAAGCTCGGTACGACATTGCCAGGCACAAATACCGCAAACGGATTGAAGGTGTTGATCGCTTCTACTGTTGTTAACTGAATTTCATCGCTAGATAAGTAATCGGCATTAACATTTGGCTCTAAAAACCATGAGACTTCTCCACCACGGCGTCGGATCTCGGTTTGTAGTGGTCTTAATATGGCGAAGCTGTAATTTTGACTAATGTAAAAAAGGTATTTTTTTGGCATGGTCACACGACTCGTATTCAGATTTTGATTGGTGAGTAATACAAAGGTACAACTGAACGCTATATTACTCTAATTTTAATTGACGTTTTAAAGCCATTTTTGTAAGCAAGATTTGACTTTTCCAACGGAAATCGCGTCCATTAAATCAGGACCTTTCGCTCTTACACCCCATTCACTATCGGGTAAATGTTGATGATAAACTTCAGCCACATCACTTAGATTATTATAAGGACCTGTCCGTCCTGGGTTACTGTGTGCATATAAACCGACAACAGGTGTACCTACTGTGGTACTCATATGGGCAGGACCAGTATCTGGTGCGAGTACTAGGTCTGCATGTTTTAGGATCGCGAGCAGTTGTTTTAGTGATGTTTCACCGACAAGATTATTAACTGGCGCTGTCGCAAGCTCGATAATATCTTTGGCTAATTGTTTTTCACTGTCGGTAGGACCGCCACAAATAGAGACTTGGTAATTATTTTCATGCATATAATTCGCAATTTCAGCATAGCCAGTAGTTGTCCAATTGCGTTCAGCTTTACTGGCTGATGGACAAATAATAAAGTTTTTCTTTGTGTGGCTTAATTGCGAATGCGCCCATAAACTATCCTGGGTGGTAAGCGGTATATCCCATTGCGGTGGCGCTACAGGTACGCCAATGGCTTCGGCAAACGCCATAAAACCATCAAGTACGTGCGGTTGAGATTGTGGTTTGATTTTATGATTGGTAAATAACCATTGGCCTTCTTTGGCTCTGGCTTTATCAAACCCCCAACGCTGCTTTGCTTTGATGCATAAGCTCGCTACGCTGGCTCTGAGTGCAACTTGCATATGCAGTAATACATCGAATTGGCGATTATTTAATTTTTTACGCAGGTCGGTATAGCCTTTTAGACCCGTTTTTTTATCAAAAATAATAAATTCAACACCAGCGATATCCCCAACTAACATAGCCTCTATTTTACCTATTACCCAAGTTATCTTGGCATTTGGGTACTGGCGCTGAATTGCTTGTACAACAGATACAGCATGGCAAACATCACCAATTGCGGAAAAACGTAAAATACAGATACTCTGTGGAGGGGTCATATTCATCATTTCTAGTTGTTGAATGTAAAAGGCTATTATGCAAATCGTTTGAGGTAATGTAAAATTTATCGGTAAAGTTTTTTTGGAGATCACATGTTAATAGACACACAAGGCGCTCGAGTCTTATTTTTTCAGGATGAATTAAAAGGCGAAATCACCCCCGAATATTTTGATGGGGCGTATTGGCAACGGAATAATGCAATTATTGGGTCGGCATTTGGTCGTGGTATTACCTGGTTTTTCAAGATTAATCATGATGAGTTTGTATTACGCCATTATCACCGCGGTGGGCTGATTGGTAAGCTCATTAAGGATGAATATTGCTATACAGGGCTTAAAAATACTCGTGCTTACCAAGAGTTTATGGTGACACAGCAATTAGTTGAAAAAGGCTTACCGGCACCACAACCGATAGCGGGGCAGGTGATTAAACACGGCTTATTTTATCGTGCGGATTTAATTACTCAAAAAATTGCTGGCGCTAACGATTTGGTGGCTGTATTAAAAGATCGCGCGTTGAATCAAGATGATTACCAACAGATTGGCGAGATGATAAGACGTTTTCACGATGTGAATTTATGGCATGCCGATTTAAACACCCATAACATCATCTTAGATGGTGATGGCAAGTGGTGGTTGATTGATTTTGACCGCTGTAAATTTAAACCTGCAGCTGATTCATGGAAGCAAGCAAACCTAGCCCGCTTAAAACGTTCTTTTGTGAAAGAACAAAACAAAGACACTGCATTTAAATGGCAAATGTCTGATTGGGATTTGTTGCTCGCAGGTTATCAGAATTGAGCGAATATTCTAACAATGAGATATTACACTGTGTCATTTAGTAATAAATGTGCGAGTATTAACAAATCTATTATAAATCAAAGCGGTCATTTTCATGAAAACCAGAGATAAGATCATTCATACTGCACTTGAGCTGTTTAATGAATGTGGTGAGCGTAATGTCACTACCAATCATATTGCTGCGCACTTAGGCATTAGTCCTGGTAATCTTTATTATCATTTTCGAAATAAAGAAGACATTATTGATTCTATCTTTGATCAATATGTAAATTATTTAGCTGAACATTTCCAGCCTCACCGTGAAGGTGAAGTCACATTGGAAGTGATGATGAGTTATTTAGATTCTATGTTTGAAACCATGTGGCGTTTTCGATTTTTGTATTACAGCTTACCAAGTCTGCTATCGCGAGATCCGAACTTACATAAAAAGTATTTGAAATTCCAAGAAGTTTCAGCGCAACGTGAAGTCGATTTATTATTTTCGTTACAGAAAAATAATGTGGTTAATATTCCGATGGAAGATCTGGATGAATTAGCTAACTCGATTAAAGTGGTATTGGTTTCTTGGGTAAGTTACCGCACTACAATTAGTAAAGATGCGAAGGTATATAAAGCGGATATTTATCGCGGTATTCTAAAATCAATCTTTATGATGAAGCCTTACTTTACCGAAAAAGCATTGGTTGATTATCAGCATATGCGTGAATATTATTTACGTTTAGCGACGGCTGATGTGGTTGTCACTGAGACTAACGGCTAATTTGTAACGCTAGCTATATACAATATGGTTTTCTTTCATCGTCGATGATGTCGTTGACTAAGATAAACCATATTGAATAATCAGTTTATTTTGTACCGTTCTGCTTAGTGGTTTGGTCATTGCGCTGGTTAATAGTTTGGTCAATATAATGCGTTAACGTGTGCATTATTTTCTCTAACGCCCCTTTGTTTTTTTCGACGACCTGTTTTGCTTGTTTCCCCATTGTCACTGCCATTTCGGGTTCTGATATCAGTGTATTTATTTTGTTAGCTAATTCCTGCGCGTCATTAACGACAGCAACGCCTTCACAATCGAGTAATTGCGCCGTGACATCAGCAAAATTAAAGTAACTTGGACCTGTGATGCAAGCTTTTGCAAGCGCAGCTGGCTCGAGTAAGTTATGCCCGCCGACCTTATCACCAATTAAACTACCGCCCATGAAACAGATATCACTTGCCGCGAGTAATATTGGCATTTCGCCCATGCTATCGCCCAAGTAAATATCGCAATGGCTTAAGTCATCTGCTAGCTTGGTTTGGCTACGACGTTGCGTATGTGGGAAACTTTTTAAGCAGAGCGCTGCAACATCATCAAAACGTTCGGGATGGCGTGGTACTAATATTAATACGGCATCTGGGTGTTGTGTTTTTACATGCTCAAACGCCGCGAGAACGATCTCATCTTCACCTTTATGTGTACTTGAGGCGATAATAACAGGGCGCTGCAGGCCAAGCTGTTGGCGTAGTGCGAGCCCGTTATTGATGATGGCATCTGAAAATTGAATATCGAATTTTACCGTACCTGTGACAGATAGTTGGGCTTGGTTTAATCCTAGACTGCTAAAGCGGCGCTGGTCATCTTCATCTTGGCATAAAATATGGGTTATTTTTTGCAGTGGTGCTGAGAATAGCGATTGAAAACGCTGATACTTTTCTTGTGATTTCGTTGATAATCGTGCATTTACTACGATGGTCGGGATATTTTTATCTTCACAAATGGTGAGCATATTTGGCCACAGCTCGGTTTCCATGATTAAACACAGCGCAGGCTGCATGCGATTAATAAATTGTTTCACTGCGCAAGGGTAATCAGCTGGGAAGTATCTGTGCTCAATATTCCCCGTTAAGGCTGCTACGCGTTCAGCCCCTGTACTGGTTGTCGTGGTGATGAGTAACGGCTGTTCAGGATAGTGTTGTTGTAGCGCATTGATAATAGGCGTTGCTGCAATCACTTCTCCCACAGATACGGCGTGGATCCAGATTGGTTGTTGAGATTGCTTTAACTCGGGTGCGATGCCAACGAACTCTTTCCAGCGGTCACCAACAGGTGGTTTACCTTTTTTGGTTTTTAATAGCAGCGAAAATATCAACGGTGAAGTTGCATAAAGTAACGTGGTGTAGAGTGTTCGGCTGAGCATTCAATATTCCCTTCTGTATCAGTATAAGCAATGTGATAATATCATCATAAACTAATGGTTCGCTGTTGAATTGTTAAATTCGGTATTTGTTGTCGATAAAATCGAACGAAATTAAATTATATTAAGGTGTAGCATGGATAGTTTTAAACATATTTCAATTAACGAAGTTCAACAATTAGTCAGTAATAAGGGTGAACTGAAAATTGTCGATATTCGCGATCCACAGTCATTTAGCGATGCGCATATCGAAGATTCCTTGCACCTAACTGATTCGGTGTTAGGTAATTTTATGCAAGAAACTGATTTCGATACGCCTGTTGTGGTGGTTTGTTACCATGGTCGTAGTAGCCAGGGTGCTGCGCAATATTTAGTTGAACAAGGTTTTGAAGACGTTTATAGCATGGATGGTGGGTTTGAAGCTTGGCGTCGAGAATGTGCATTTGTAACAAAGTAGGTAATCGTAATGATCGAGATTGGTGTAATTAATAATCCACGTATGGCGCAGGCCTTTGTTGATTATTTAGCGGTACAAAAAATTGATGCGAAAGTCGCTCAGACCGATGAGGGATTTGCGATTTGTTTACCGGCGATGACACACGTTGAAACGGTGTCAGCAGAACTAGACTTGTTTTTAGCTGACCCTTATCAAGAAAAATACCAGGCGGCATCGTGGGATGTAGCTGACAGCAGAACGGCGAGTTTCAGTTATGGCTCGGGTAATATGCTCAGCAACTTTTTGATGCATGCTGGTAAAGTCACGCTGGTTATTTTTGCCTTGAGTTTGATTGTCTTTGCGGCAATGTACTTTAGCATGTTGACCCAAAATGAATTTATTTTTGCTGCATTGCATTTTCCGTATGATTTAAGTTTCAGTTCATTGAGTGAAGTTTGGCGTTTATTTACCCCAGCTATCATGCATTTTTCAGTGTTACACCTCGTGTTTAATTTATTATGGTGGTGGTACCTTGGTGGCTTGATTGAAAATAAAATGGGCAGTAAGAAATTATTGTTATTGTTTTTAGTTGCCGCGTTAATACCCAATATCGGCCAGTTTTTATTATCCGGACCTAATTTTGGTGGTTTATCGGGTGTGGTTTATGCCTTAGTCGGTTATATTTGGTGGACTGGTTGGTTAGCGCCGGAACAAGGTGTTAGTTTGCCTAAGCCTTATATTGGCTTTATGTTAGTTTGGTTGGTACTTGGCTTTTTCCCACTATTTGGCCTTAATGTTGCCAATGCCGCGCATGTACTTGGCTTAGTTGTCGGTTGTGCCCAAGCGTTTGTAGACCATAAATTTAAATCTTTTAACTAGATATTATCGAGAAAATAATGGAAATCATTTTACCTGACTTTAACACTGCAAAAATATTAGTCGTTGGCGATGTCATGTTAGATCGTTATTGGACTGGCGATTCAAGCCGTATTTCTCCTGAAGCGCCCGTACCTATCGTTAAAGTCGGTAATGTTGAAGACCGCCCTGGTGGTGCAGCGAACGTTGCACTTAACCTTGCTGCTTTAGGTGCTAAGGCTAAACTGCTTGGCTTAACGGGTAATGATGAAGCTGCGCAGGCGTTATCTGGCAAAATGAATGCGGTTGATGTTACTTGTGATTTTTTGCAGTTAGAGGATTATCCAACAATCACTAAATTACGTGTATTAAGCCGTGGTCAGCAAGTTATTCGTTTAGATTTTGAAGAGTCTGTTGCGGCTGTTGATACGCAACCGCTTGTTGCAAAAACGATTGCGAACTTAGCTGATTACTCGGTAATGATCGTATCGGATTATAACAAAGGTGCTTTGGTTGAAGTGCAGAAAATGATCCAAGCAGCGAAGCAACAAGGCGTTAAAGTCTTTGTTGACCCGAAAGGTTGTGACTTTGAAAAATACCGTGGTGCGACATTATTAACGCCGAATTTATCGGAATTTGAAGCGGTTGTTGGTCATTGTAAGAGTGAGCAAGATCTCGTTGAAAAAGGTCGTAAGCTCATTGCTGAGCATGATTTTGAAGCATTATTAGTTACCCGCAGTGAAAAGGGCATGACGTTGATTCGCGCTGATAACGATGAATTTCATCTGCCTGCACTAGCACAAGAAGTGTATGACGTAACCGGAGCTGGTGATACCGTTATTTCGGTTTTAGCGGCGGCTGTTTCTGCTGGCTCCTCGTTAGAACAAGCTTGCGCCCTCGCGAATGCTGGAGCCAGTGTTGTCGTTGCTAAGATAGGTACTTCAACGGTTAGCCCGCTTGAATTGGCTAATTCAGTGTATGGCTCGCACGAAAGTGGCTTTGGGGTATTATCTGAAGAACAGCTGAAAATAGCAGTTAAATCAGCGCAATTACGCGGCGAAGACATTGTCATGACCAATGGCTGTTTTGATATTCTGCATGCTGGCCATGTGTCTTATTTAAATTCTGCACGTAAGTTAGGCCAACGTTTAATTGTTGCTGTTAATTCAGATGCTTCCGTCCGCGCTTTGAAAGGATCTAGTCGTCCAATTAATACTTGTGATCGCCGTATGACGGTATTGGCTGCATTAGGTGCTGTTGATTGGGTGGTTGAATTTACTGAAGACACACCAGAGCGTTTAATCGCTAAGTTATTACCTGATGTATTGGTAAAAGGTGGTGATTATAAAGTTGAAGAGATTGCTGGCCATAAACAAGTGTTAGCAAATGGCGGTAAGGTCAATATTCTCCAATTTGAAGATGGCTGCTCTACGACGGCGATTATTAATGCTATAAAAAGTTAATACGATTAACGGCTAATCATGTGACGCGCATGTTATTGGTGAGCTAGATAAATGAAGGAGTAGGCTAAATAGCTTACTCCTTTTTTATTACATTAATAAATATTTGGTAAATAACAGATTTTCAATAACCCCTTTACCACTTTCTTGTTTCAGTAGGCTATTCACTTCATTTTGGATAAGCTTTCTAACTTCCTCTCGCCCTGTTAATGAGCGTAAATGCTGTGGTGATTGCTGACCTAATAATGAGATAATCTTATCTCTGATTAACGGCTCATGTTTTTCAATCACCTCGAGGCTATTTTTATCTGCCAACATAAATTCGACTGAGACACTGATAAAGCCAATTTTGTTGGTTTCACTGACATAGTTAGTAATAATATCAGGTTCTAAACCGAAATAAATATACACGGGCTTATCACCATTTGCTGATACGGCGGTAGGTGAAAGTGATGCAGTGATCATACATAGTAGCCAGAATAGCTTTTTCATTTACCGTATCCTTAGTTAAATGAGATGGAAAATGGCAGTGTTGTCGCTAGTATACTCATTTTCAAATGATTAATTAAATAAATCCGTGCACAACTTGTGTCCCGACTTACAATCTTAGCCTGAATAGCAGATAATTATGCCTGATTTTGTTGTTAGAAAAAGTAATTTATAATATGTCAGATAATATAAATAATAAGCAGATGCGTGAATCAAGACCAGCTCATTATCCGATTGGTTGTGATGCTAACTGGCTATGGCCAACTATATTGGCAGAGAATTTGTCTGCTAGCCTTTTTGATTGGTTGGTTGATACAGGCTCGTTAACGGCAAGGTTGAAGCAGTATTGTCAGGCCTTTACGGTCGAAATACTTATTGAAGGCAATTATCCATTATCCGATGATGAAAAAACAAAATTAAACCTAACAGAAAACATTGGCTTCGTACGAGAGGTATTACTAAAACTCGACGGTATTCCTTGGGTATTTGCGCGCAGTGTTATGCCGCTTAATGCCTTAACGGCGCCGGGTGGTGAACTTGAAAAATTGGGTGAACGTTCATTAGGTACGGTGTTATTTAGTGCGCCGGATATGCAGCGTAGTGAAATTGAAATCGCAGAGTTTGATGCTCACAGCCGCGTATATGAATTAGCGAGTCAACTTACCTCAATACCGACAATGTCGTTATTTGGTCGTCGTTCATGCTTTTTATTAGCGGGTAAATCATTATTGGTATCTGAAGTTTTTTTGCCTGACGCACTGGCATATAAATAATAAGGACGTAAACGACATGTCATTAATGACAGAAAAAGTAAAAGATTACATACAGCTTACTCGCATGGATAAACCCATCGGCACCTTGCTATTATTGTGGCCGACGTTATGGGCGTTGTGGATTGCAGCTGAAGGATTACCAAAATTAGATGTGCTGCTGGTCTTTACACTGGGCGTGATCTTAATGCGTGCCGCTGGCTGTGTGATTAATGACTTTGCTGACCGACATGTAGATGGTCATGTAAAGCGCACTGAAAATAGACCGATGGCAGCTGGGCGTATATCAAGTCGCGCTGCGTTAACATTTTTCTTTGCGTTGACCTTGTTAGCTTTCTTGCTTGTTCTGACCATGAATACATTGACTATCATGCTATCGTTTGCGGCAGTCGGCCTTGCTGCATGTTATCCATTTATGAAACGTTATACTCATCTACCTCAGGTAGTACTTGGTATGGCATTTGGTTGGGCTATTCCAATGGGTTTTGCGGCGCAACTTGATACCGTTCCGAGTTATGCCTGGTTATTATTTGTCGCTAATATTTTATGGACAGTGGCTTATGATACGTTATATGCCATGGTCGATCGTGATGATGATTTAAAGATTGGGATTAAATCTACCGCTATTTTATTTGCTGAAAAAGATAAACTGATTGTGGGACTGTTACAGCTATCATCGCTGTTATGTCTTGGTATGTTAGGTTGGTTACTGGTATTGCCAAGCGTGTACTTTATTGGTTTGACTATCGTGGCCGGATTGTTTGTCTATCAACAAACCTTGATTGTTGAGCGCGATAGAGCTTCTTGTTTTAAAGCTTTTTTACATAATAATTATGTGGGTATGGTTATCTTTATAAGCTTGGTTTTAAGTTATTTATAGGTAAAGGTTGACGATACACAGAATAATAAAAAAGGAGCCGAGGCTCCTTTTTTATTATCTTCAATATCAAATATCAGGCCGTTGCTGATTATATAAATCAAAGGTCTTCGGCATTAATGCTAGGCGTTGTTAGATTGCTGACTGAGCATTACATCTGAGATCGTTTGTTTTACTTCTAACGTCGTTAAATTTCTAACAGTGTTAGCTAACAGACTGATCTTATCTGCTTTCGCGGTACCTGTATCGGATAAGTAATGCAGTTCTTGCAGCTTATCAATAAAGATGGTCAGTACTTTCTTATCAAAGAACTCTGGCGCGCTCACACCATTGAGTGACGATAGACGCTCGGCAATCAACTGACTACGATCTTCAAGGTGAGTCCGTTCAATTACTTGGTCATGCTCTAATACTGTTAGTACGATTGCATAGCGCTGTAATGTTTCTTGGATGCTGGCAGCAAGTAGCTTCAATGACATGAGGCGTTCGTTCACCGGAGTGACGATATCATTGTCATTGTTAATCAATCCTTGTTCTTGCATTTCAGTTAACGTGTTATTAATGCAATCACTTAACTCATCTTTTGAGTACTTCAAGAATAGTTCAGCTTGAATTAGCGGGTAAAGTTGACAAACTTTAGCGTTAATATCTTCGACTGTCGTTGTCGGTGTATCTGCCACGATCGCCGCAATTAAAGACGGTAGCGCAAACAAGTGTAGAATATTATTACGATAGAAAGTTAATAATACGGCTTGCTCGTATGACATAGATAGCATTTGTCCTAAGCTATCTTCACGTACGGTGAATTTTTTCAGTGATATTGCTTGATCTAGAATTTCTTCTGCACTATTTTCTGGCAAGGTACTGAATTCACTATAAGGGTTATTGCGTAATAGTTTTAGGTAGCTATCAATTTGCTGTACTAAAATTTCTCGGCTTAAGGCCTTATGTGGTGCAGCGTGTAAAATGAGTGCACAGATAGTTAATGAGTTCACCGCGGCTGCACTATTGATATTTACCATGACTTTATTGGCAAGATCACGAGTGGTTTGCTGTAACCATTGCGGTTGCTCTTCGACAGGCATATTCATGTCATCGCGCCAGTTTTCAACGTGTTTATTTAAATATTGATTCAGGTTGATTGGTTCACCAAAGTTTACAAATGCTTGGCCGTAATTTTTCAATTTTTTAGCGATACCAAATACCTGGAACATACTTTCTTTTTTCTTATTGGCACCAGACAATTCTTTTACATAGGTGCTTACTTCCATCACATGATCGTAGCCTAGATATACAGGCACTAAGGTGATTGGTCGGTTTTGCTCTCTTAACATCGCTTGTAGCGTCATGTTAAGCATACCTGTTTTCGGTGGTAATAAACGTCCTGTACGGCTACGCCCACCTTCGGTAAAGAATTCAACCGAATAACCTTTCGAGAATAGCAAACTTAAGTACTCTCTAAAAATGGTCGCGTAAAGTTTGTTGCCTTTAAATGTACGACGCAAGAAGAATGCACCACCACGGCGGAACATAGGCCCAGCAGGGAAGAAGTTAAGATTAATACCGGCAGCAATGTGCGGTGGAATCAAACCTTCATTATAAATCACATAAGAAATAAGTAAGTAATCCATGTGGCTACGATGACAAGGCATGAATACAATTTCATGGCCATCGGCTGCAAGTTTACGCACTTGTTCGGCATTGTTTACTTTGATACCGCTGTATATTTTATTCCATAACCAGCTCATGAAATTACTGGTGTTTTTGACGAGTTTATACGAGAAGTCACTGGCAATTTCATCGATATAATCGTTGGCGCGTTTTTCAGCTTTTTGTGCTGAAATGTTATGTTCCGCTATCTCAACTTGAATCGCTTTTTTTACTTCTGGATTACGTAATAGTTGTTCAAACAATTGGTAACGATTTGGTAGTTTAGGACCCGACGCCGCTAACTTTTGACGACTAAAATGGATCTTCGCAACACGAATTAATTTTTGTGCGAGTTTCTCGTCACTACCGTGTTGATCAGCCATGAAACGCAGTGACACAGGATTATTAAAGCGAACTAAGTTGTCTTTACGGTTCAGTCCGACGATTAACGTTTTGCGCAAGCGGCTTGGTGAAATACTGTTAGCTAATGATAGCAGTGGCACTTGGCCTTCTTTTCCTGGTGCACGGCCCCAAAATAATGCTACTGGCATCAATTGAATGTCGAGGACTTTATCATCTTTGTGTAAACGTAATAATTGTTGGAATTCATCAAAAAATACGTCGGTATTTTTGGTCTTGCCAAACAGTGGGGCTGGATTATCTAAGCAAACGTGGCTAGGAATAATTACACCGTTAACTTTGATTGGTGTGAGCGGATCGGGCAGGCCTAGTTCTTTACAGGCGCGTTGTAATGCGACGAGATCCGTCATCGATTTAGTTTTCAAAGCATAAACAATAGGACGCGTTAAATCTAACTTTAACGCATCAACTGGGTTATCTGGTACGTACTGAGATTTAACTAAGCCGTTAACGAAACTTCGACTTAACATTGACGGTGTTTGTTGCATAATGGTTATCATTCTGTTATTTAAAGTGCGAGAGTGCTTACTCCAATAATATCAGATACGTGGCTATAAATCTGTGTTTAAGCACCAGCAAGCGGTTAATTCATTATTATTTTGATATACCGACTGCTTATATTGCAAACTTGATTATACTGTATATAATTACAAGAAACTGTATATAAAACCAGTTAGGGTTCATAATGAAAGCATTGACACAAAGACAAGCAGAAGTATTTGAATTAGTTAAGCAGCATATTAAAAATACCGGCATGCCGCCAACCCGAGCTGAGATTGCGAAGGAACTTGGTTTTCGTTCGCCGAATGCTGCCGAAGAACATTTAAAAGCATTAGCCCGAAAAGGCCACATTGAAATTTTAGCGGGTACCTCTCGCGGTATTCGTTTGTTGGTTAATGCTGAAGAAGCCAGTAATGAGAGTGGATTACCTTTGATCGGTCAGGTTGCCGCTGGTGAGCCAATTTTAGCGCAAGAACATATTGAGGCGCATTATAATGTTGACCCATCAATGTTCACGCCAAACGCTGATTTTTTATTGCGTGTTCGCGGCGAGAGTATGCGCAACATTGGTATTATGGATGGCGATTTATTAGCGGTACATAAAACTAAAAACATCAGTAAAGGCCAAGTTGTTGTGGCACGCGTTGACGATGAAGTAACCGTGAAACGTTTTGAACAACAAGGCTGTGAAATTTTACTGCATCCTGAAAATGATGAAATGAGCACGATACGTGTTGATTTAAACTTCCAAAGCTTTGATATTGAAGGTGTTGCTGTGGGTATTATTCGTAATACTGATTGGATGTAATCACGCTTTACCTTGGTTGTTTTGAGGATAGATAGTTAATAATCTTATGACTATCTATCTTTTTATTTTGTATTTTCCGCCGTCTATTCTTGTTCTCTCATCTTGTAAACGACTTTAAATGTTGTCTTCACATCACAGTTCTCTCTATCGTCCACTTATTTATAAAATCCTTTCCTATACTCAACACGAGTTATATTAATAATTTATTTTTTAATACGTTTGTGTAAATACAGGATTAATTTATGGAACAAGCCCCCATCACCATGGAACTCGGTGAAAAGATCGATATCTCCGCGATCTCGAGCCTTAAAGCCACGCTTGATTCGTTGCCTATTAATACCGAACCTCAACTTTTCGATGCACGTTACATCACGCATATAGACAGTGCATCTTGCCAACTTTTTTATGCTTATGCTCAACACTTAGCATTACATAATACGACACTGGTGTTTTTATCTCCGTCGGATAAATTTATGACGGTGGTAAAAGCGTTAGGATTTGAAACGGATTTTAATTACGCATCAATGTGAGGCACTCTAATGAAACGAATATTAGCTGTAGATGATTCGGTATCCATTCGTGAAATGGTCTTATTCACTTTAAAACAAGCAGGTTATCAGGTCGACTCGGCCGTCGATGGGGTTGATGGCTTAGCCAAAGCCAAGACTGGCCATTTCGATCTTATTATTTCAGATATTAATATGCCACGTATGGATGGTATTAGCTTAATTAGTCAATTACGTAATGAAAGTGCTTATAAATTTACGCCGATTCTGATGTTAACCACAGAATCTGGTGCGGATAAAAAAATGGCCGGTAAATCTGCTGGCGCAACTGGCTGGATCGTAAAACCTTTTAACCCAGAAAAACTCATTGCTACCGTACAAAAAGTATTGAGGTGAGCATGGATATCGATCTTAAGCAGTTTCAACAAGTGTTTATTGAAGAATGCCGAGAAGGCTTGGAGGTAATGGAATCCGAGTTACTCAAGCTCACTCCGGGTAACGTTGATAGTGAAGTTATTAATACCATTTTTCGGGTCGCGCATTCGATTAAGGGGGGCGCTGGTACATTCGGTTTTAATCAATTAACCGAATTCACGCACGTTGCTGAAACACTGCTTGATGATTTACGTGCAGAAAAAATAACGCTTATTGATGGACACATTAATCTTTTTTTACAAACAAAAGATTGTTTAAGTGCCTGGATCCAACTGTTAGCGGAAGACTCGCAATCAATCCCAGAGGCGGCCGAAAGCCTCAAGCAACAATATAACCAATTTTTACAGCTTGATACGAATCAAAACACATTAGCGGTTGAGGATGATTTTGTTATTAAAGGAAATCCATCAGCGTTTAATGAATACGATGATAATACTTGGTTAATCCACTTTATTCCCGGTCAGGATATTTTAAAACAAGGTAATGAACCGCGATTAATTTTTGCGGAATTAGCTGAGATGGGAGAGCTTAAAGTAACACCTCAATGTAAAAATATTCCGACATGGAAAAATGTAGAACCTGAGGATATCTATGTAAGTTGGGAACTTGAGTTAGTCAGTTCGGTGAGTGAGGCGCAAATAAAAGAAGCATTTGAATGGGTGGAAGATGACTCTACGATAACGATCAATCGCTCTACTGCGTCAGATGAATCAGCAGACAATAAAATAGTAATAGTGAGTGATAAATTAAGTGAATCACCAGCCTCTGCAGCTGTTACGAAAAATATTGCTGCGCCTAAATCGGCAGAAACAAATTCAATCCGGGTATCAATCGATAAAGTGGATGCGTTAATCAATATGGTTGGTGAACTGGTGATCACACAAGCCATGTTAGGTGAGCTTGGGCAAAACTTTTCAGCTGAAAGATTACCGGCATTAAAAAAAGGTCTTGATCAGTTATCGCAACATACTCGAGAAATGCAAGACAGTGTGATGAAAATTAGGATGCTACCAATCCAATTTGCTTTTAATCGTATACCAAGAATGGTCAGAGATTTAAGTGAACAACTCGGTAAAAATGTATTACTGAGAATGCATGGAGAGGAAACTGAGCTGGATAAAATTATGCTTGAGAAACTCTCCGATCCAATTGTACACCTGGTTCGTAATGCTTTGGACCATGGTATTGAAACGATTGCAGAGCGAAAGTTAGCGGGTAAAAGTGACGTCGCTTACCTTGATATAACCGCTTTTCATCAAGGTGGTGAGATCATTGTTGAGATCCGTGATGATGGCCGTGGGTTAAACCGCACGAAGATCCACGCAAAGGCGATTGAGAAAGGCATTGTTAATAAGGACTTAACTTACAGTGATAATCAGATTGATGAACTTATTTTTGCACCCGGCTTTTCAACTGTCGAGGAGGTAAGTGACATCTCTGGCCGTGGTGTTGGTATGGATGTTGTGAAACGTAATATTGAATCACTCGGTGGCGGCATTAAGATTGAATCTACAACGGGTATAGGCAGTTGTTTTTCAATTCGCTTACCTTTAACGCTTTCTATTATGGATGGTCAGTTGGTAAAAATTGGCAGTAAAACTTATATCTTACCTATCATGTCAATTATTGAATCCTTGCAGTTAAAAACAGGTATGGTCACCAAGTTGGCCGATGATACCGAGGTATTTAAACTGCGTGATGAATTCATTCCTATTATTCGCCTTTATCAAGTACTGAATCATGATTCGAGCCTTGAGCATATTACTGATGGCTTATTAGTGGTTGTTGAAAGTGGCAATAATAAATATGGCCTATTAGTCGATGATTTAGCGGCGCAGCAGCAGGTCGTTATAAAAAACCTCGAAGATAACTTTATGAAAGTAAGTTGTGTTTCCGGCGCGACTATTTTAGGCAATGGCACGGTCGCATTAATTTTAGATATTGGAGATATTATCAAACGCGTGACAACTGAGCGCGATAAGTACCAACAAGCAGGTCTGCGTGCACACGTTGCTGCTTAAGATAGGAGTGAATATATATGGATAATAATACGCTGACCGATACAGACGAACAATCGACACAGTTTTTGACATTTATAATGGCAGAGGAAGAGTACGGCGTCGAAATATTAGACGTACAAGAGATCCGAGGTTGGGAATCATGTACAGAAATACCCAATATGCCTGCGTATGTTAAAGGTGTGATTAATCTACGTGGAACGATTGTACCGATCGTTGATTTACGACAGAAGTTTGGTCTAAAAAACATTGAATACAGTGCGATAACCGTGGTTATTGTCGTGAAAGTATTAGTTGATGCTAAATCTAAAGTGATGGGACTTGTTGTTGATGCGGTTTCTGATGTCCATACCATTGCACATTGCGATATTAACTTGCCGCCACAATTAGGCTCAGATAATGGCCCTAGTGTCATTCGTGGTTTGGTATCAATCAAAGATAAAATGGTGGTGTTATTAAGCTCTAGTTTATTGTTAGATTTAGAACAATTTAAAAATATTGAAAACCTGAGCGTACATAATACACAGCCAGCGATGGTTGCCAATGGTTAGCCTCTCTACACCACTATTGGGTGGTGCTATTCACGAGTGTGGAGCTGTTAACCTGATTATGCAGGATGCGGAATTTAACTATCTCTCGCAATTGGCTTTTCGAGAATCAGGCATTGTCATCAATGAATCTAAACGCGATATGCTTTATGGCCGAGTGATGAAAAGGATACGCCACCTTAAATTAAATGGATTTACTGCTTATTGTCAGTTATTACAAGATAGTTACGCTGGTGAATTGAGTGCGTTTATCAATGCTATTACCACTAATTTAACCGCCTTTTTTCGTGAAGAGTATCACTTTGATTTTTTAAAAAAGGTGGCATTAGCTAATTTTAAACATCATAACCAAGACAAACGATTACGCATATGGTCTGCAGGGTGCTCGACAGGTCAAGAACCTTATTCAATTGCAATGAGTGTTCAGGGACAACTTCCTGATTGGGACGTTAAAATATTAGCGACTGATTTAGATAGTGAGGTTTTATGGCGGGCACATCAGGGAAGGTATGATGATTTGATGGGGGTTCCGCTGCATTATCGCTCGCAATATTGCGCTGATATGGAGCATCAACATCGCTATGGAATGGATGATGAAATTAAACAGTTGATAGCCTTCAAACAATTGAATTTATTATCTCCATGGCCGATGAGTGGCCTATTTGATGCGATTTTCTGTCGTAATGTTTTAATTTATTTTGATAATGAAACCAAGCGGAAATTGATACAACGATTTTACTCAAAGTTAAAACCAGGTGGTTATCTTTTTCTTGGACACTCTGAAAGCCTACAAAGTTCGAACACTAAATTTAAGTTAGTCGGTCAAACTATTTATCAACGCTAAATCTGCCACCATGTTGATGGTGCTATAAGGACCCGTTTATGCAGAAAATAAAAGTACTTGTTGTCGACGACTCTGCATTAATGCGCAAAATACTAACCACACTACTCAGCTTAGATTCAGATATTGATGTCGTGGGTAGTGCGATTGACCCTTTTGATGCGCGTGACAAAATAAAACAATTACACCCAGATGTATTAACGCTTGATGTTGAAATGCCGGGTATGAATGGTTTGGCTTTTTTAGATAATTTAATGCGATTACGTCCCATGCCTGTTGTCATGGTATCAACACTGACATCGCAAGGTGCGCCAGTGACATTAAAAGCACTGGAGTTAGGTGCGTTTGATTTTATTGCTAAACCGACGGATAAGAGTACTCAATCATTGGGACTTTTTGGTGATGAACTTTGTACCAAAGTTAAATTAGCCAGCTGTGCAAATTTACGTGTTATGCGAGAGCCTATCCCCACGTTATTGACCAGCCAAGCAGTGCAAGAAGATAGATTAATTGCTATTGGTGCATCCACGGGGGGAACCGAAGCCTTAAGGGAGTTATTAACTCCGCTAGTCCCGCCTTTTCCGCCTATTGTTGTTGCCCAACATATACCTAAACATTTTAGTGGTGCATTTGCAAAGCGCCTCAACGAACATTGCCGTTTAACTGTGATTGAAGTAACGAGTGAAGAGGTCATACAGCAGGATCATGTATACATAGCCCCAGGTGATTGCCATTTAAAAGTGCAGCGTTCGGGACGCCGTTATACTTGCCAATTATTTGATGGTCCGGCGGTAAATCGCCACAAGCCATCTGTTGATGTGTTACTTGGTTCGGTCGCTAAAGTCTATGGTGATAAAGCGATAGGTGTCATGTTGACTGGCATGGGTAAAGATGGTGCAGAAGGGTTATTAGCGATGCGTGACGCGGGTGCTTTAACAATTGCGCAAGATGAGGCTTCATCCGTTGTCTGGGGAATGCCGGGTGCCGCGGTTAGGTTGGGGGCTGCGATGGATATATTAAGTTTATCAAAAATTGCACCGACGCTAGCGACATTGGTAGAGAGAAAAATAGCGAAAGTGAAAAGGACGGCTCATGACTCGATTTAATTTATACCAAGGCGTTACATTATTGCCACTATTAGTGATGTTGGTGCTACAGCAATGGCTTGCTTCCGCTGCGATTGTAGTGACACTCATATTGGTATTAATCACGGTGTTTTATGCAGCCAGTAAACCGTTAGTGCAGCAAGTTGAAAGTCGCACTGATAAGAGTACGTCGAGGGATACCAAAGCCATGTTGGTGGATATGTTACAACAAGAGATTCCGCCCCATATTGATGAATTAAAGAGTGATTTAGCGAAAACTCAGCATATTAATAGCGAGTCATTTACCACATTAAACAGTACTTTTTATCAATTGTTACGTATGTCTGCAGAGCAGTCGACATCTTTACATAAAGTATTACTGAGCATTTCTAAAGATAAAGCACTGGCCTTGACTGGGGAAGAGTGTAGCGATCCAGATGCCATCGATTTAAAAATATTTATTAAATCAACGCATCAATTTTTAAATAATTGTTCTGATCTAATGATGGAAATTACGACGCAAAGTAATGATGCTGTGAATAAGATCGCAGTTATGGAACGTCAGATGCTCAATATTAATGAGTTGGTTGATAACGCCAAAAAAATAGCCAGTCAAACTAACCTACTTTCATTGAATGCAGCGATTGAAGCGGCACGAGCTGGAGAAATGGGACGTGGATTTGCTGTGGTCGCGCAAGAAGTACGATTATTATCGGATACTTCGAATAAATTTAATGATGAAATAAGAGGTCAGGTAACACAAGCGATGGCAACGTTCGATGAAGCCAAACATATGGTTGAATCATTAGCTAAAGATAATGCGGAAAAATCATCACAAACCCAAGCACGGTTACATCAAGAGTTAGTGAAATTTGCGCAGTTAGAGCAAAACTTAGAAGTGAACCTGGATCACCTCATGAGTTTGTCGGTAGATACTAAAGCCTGTGTTAATGATTCGGTTCGCAGTCTACAAGTTGAGGATATTATCAGCCAGTTGTCCGAACATAATGTGCTACAAGCAGAGAATGTGAAACAAGTATTACTCGCGTGTAGTGAATTGTTGTCGATAGAGGAACATGTCGAACAAGATACTTTTATTCACAAACTGAGAGCCGCTGCTGAGCAGTTAAAGCAGCAATCACTGCAAGGGCAAAATAAGACTATTAGCACTGGCACGATGGATGAAGGAGAAATTGAATTGTTTTGATTTATCCGGGCTAATACTTTGTTTCATAATTGAAGTTAGATAGACTCAGGCATCTTTTACTACCCTCTATAAAGTTGAACATAGTCTATGTGGTTATCTATTCCCACCTCGGTACATCGAAATATCCTCGCATTGGCGCTGCCAATGATCTTATCAAATATCAGTATTCCGCTATTGGGACTCGTTGATAGTATTGTTATTGGTCATCTTGAGCAAGCTTGGTACTTAGGTGGTGTGGCGCTTGGATCTGCGGTGGTTATGTTCATTGTTTCTATGTGTAACTTCTTGCGTATGTCGACGACAGGGTTAACTGCACAAGCGTTTGGCAAGCAAGATAATCCCGTTATATTAATGACCCTCGTGCATGCTTTGTTAATCGCGTTGGTTTTATCCTTGTTGTTATTACTCGGTAAACATTACATTGTTGAGTTAGCCTTTATGCTGACTGATGCGAGTAGCAACGTGCAACAAAATGCACAAGCCTACTTATCTATACGTATGTGGGGGATACCAGCGGCGTTATTTAATTTTGCGATATTAGGTTGGTTGATTGGCCTGCAAAATATGAAAGCACCTATGTTATTACTGATTATTGCTAACGTATTTAATATCGTGTTAGATATTTTGTTCGTGGTGTATTTTGAATGGGGCGTTGAGGGCGCAGCTTTAGCCTCTGTGATTGCCGAGTATGCAGCGTTGTTATTTGGTTTATTGTTAGTGTTAAAGCAACTGAATAAATTTTTATTGCCGAGCAGGACCGAGATTATTCAACGCCTATTTGAGAGCAGTAAATTATTTGCGCTACTTTCATTAAACCGCGATATTTTCATTCGTTCACTGTGTCTACAACTGACATTTGCATTTATGACCTTTAAGGGAGCCAGCCTTGGCGATGAGTATATTGCAGCAAATGCAGTGCTACTCAATTTCTTAATGTTTATTTCTTTTGCGTTAGATGGTGTTGCCTATGCGGTAGAGGCAATGGTGGGTAAGGCGATTGGCGCTAAAAATAGAGTGGCTTATCGACAATCTGTTATTGCGTCATTGCTGTGGGCGGGTATTTTTTCTGTAGTGTTTTCAGTGGTTTTCTTTATGTTTGGCGAGGAGATGGTGCGTATGATCACAGATATCGATACTGTTAACACTATTGCTGTTGAGTATTTACCTTGGTTAGTGCTATTACCATTTACTGCTGTGTGGTGTTTTGTATTTGATGGTGTATTTATTGGTGCGACACGTGCAAAAGATATGCGTAATAGTATGTTATTTTGTGTGATTTGTGTATTTTTACCCACGTATGTCATCAGCAGTGGGTTAGGGAATCATGCGTTATGGCTCGCGATGAATACTTTCATGTTAGCTCGTGGTCTGTCACTTGCTTGGCTCTTATTACCTTCTCTGAAGGGGGAATCTGCGTAATAAGAGTCATCAACTATACTGAAGAGATTTAGCTATTATTCATAATATCTTTGTTAGTTTAAAAAGGAATGGTGAGGGAATAAAGCTGGAATTATCACAATATATTTTGTTTCAACCTCATTGTTACACCTGAGTAAAAGTAATTTGTATTTTAAGGGTATTATCATTGTATAGCAATTGAATATAATGAGCGCCATACAGTATGACTGGTCGGATACATAGATAGGTATTACGGCATATTAATTTTATCCCAATGGAGATGAACATGACTGACAAATTTATTAAATCTAAAGCAGCTATTGCTTGGGGTCCAAACCAACCACTATCAGTTGAAGAAGTGGATGTGATGTTACCGAGAAAAGGTGAAGTGTTGGTTAAGGTTATCGCTTCAGGCGTATGCCATACCGATGCATTCACATTATCGGGTGATGATCCAGAAGGTATCTTCCCTGTGATTCTTGGTCACGAAGGTGGCGGTATCGTTGAGCAAATCGGCGAAGGCGTTACAAGTGTTCAAGTTGGTGATCACGTTATTCCTTTATACACGCCTGAATGTGGTGAGTGTAAATTCTGTAAGTCTGGTAAAACAAACCTTTGCCAACAGATTCGTGAGACTCAAGGTCAAGGCCTTATGCCAGATGGCACTACACGTTTCTATAAAGACGGTCAGCCAATCTTCCATTACATGGGTTGCTCAACGTTCTCTGAATACACAGTATTACCAGAAATCTCGTTAGCAAAAGTAAACAAAGAAGCACCACTTGAAGAAGTATGTCTACTTGGTTGTGGTGTAACAACGGGTATGGGCGCTGTAATGAATACAGCTAAAGTTGAAGAGGGGGCAACTGTTGCTATCTTCGGTCTTGGTGGTATTGGTCTTTCTGCTGTAATCGGCGCGACGATGGCTAAAGCCGGTCGTATCATTGCAATCGACATTAATGAAAGCAAATTTGAACTAGCGAAAAAACTAGGTGCAACAGATTTTATTAACCCGAAAGACTACGACAAGCCAATTCAAGACGTTATCGTTGAACTGACTGACGGTGGTGTAGATTACTCATTCGAATGTATTGGTAACGTTAACTTAATGCGTTCAGCATTAGAATGTTGTCATAAAGGTTGGGGTGAATCAGTTGTAATTGGTGTTGCTGGTGCAGGCCAAGAGATCTCTACTCGTCCATTCCAACTTGTGACTGGTCGTGTATGGCGTGGCAGTGCATTCGGTGGTGTTAAAGGCCGTACTGAATTACCAGATTACGTTGAACGTTACTTAAAAGGTGAATTCGCATTAAGTGATTTCATCACACACACTATGGCGCTTGAAGATATCAATGAATCATTTGATCTGATGCACCGTGGTGAAAGTATTCGTACTGTTATCCATTTCGATAAGTAATTAAAATATATTCCGTTACTTTACCTTTTATAAAGTAACGGAATGACGAGTAAAGGTTTGTCATGTCTATAGAAGTTGTTAGTAGTAATAAAATGTTTGGCGGTTGGCAGCATCAATATAATCATGCGTCGAGTGTACTAAACTGTCAGATGCGTTTTGCTGTGTATTTACCACCGCAAGCATCAAATATGCGTAAAGTACCTGTGATGTATTGGTTGTCTGGCCTTACATGTACTGATGAGAACTTTATGCAAAAAGCCGGTGCTCAGCGTATTGCTGCAGAATTGGGTATTGCTATCGTGGCACCTGATACTAGTCCGCGTGGTGAAGGTGTACCAGATGATGCTGATCAGGCGTATGACTTTGGTCTTGGTGCTGGATTCTATGTGAATGCAACACAAGCGCCATGGAACACGCATTATCAAATGTATGACTATGTAGTGAATGAATTACCGGCATTAATTGAAGCTAACTTTCCTGTTACACAAGAGCGTGTGATCAGTGGACACTCAATGGGTGGCCACGGTGCATTAGTGATGGCATTACGTAATCCTGAGCGTTATCGTTCGGTAACGGCATTTAGCCCGATTAGTAATCCGATCAATTGCCCTTGGGGACAAAAAGCGCTGCAAAACTATTTAGGTAAAGATAAAGCAACGTGGCAAGAATACGATGCAAGTTTACTTATGGCCAAAGCAGAAACGTTTGTACCAGCAATGGTTGAGCAAGGGAAAGATGATTCATTCTTGGATGAGCAACTTAAACCGAATATGCTGACAGCCGCTGCAGAAAAGAAAGGTTACCCTCTCACGCTAGAAATGCATGATGGCTATGATCACAGTTACTATTTTATCGCCACTTTTATTGAAAAGCATATGCGTTTTCATGCGGCAAATTTAGCTAAATAATGATGTAAATAGTCGTTCTGAATAAGACATTGAAAAGGGCGGTAGAACTATGTTCTATCACCCTTTTTTTATTTTGTTGCTATGCTTTTTATGTTCAATAATGCTGAATTATTTTGAACCTGCAAAGTCCAGTTGACGCCAGCTTTCATAAATAAATACTGATACGGCATTCGATAGGTTCATACTACGACTTTCTGGTAGCATCGGAATTCTTACTTTCTGCTCTTGTGGCAGTGTATCGAGTACTTCTGGTGGCAGTCCCCGCGTTTCAGGGCCAAATAATAATACATCACCAGCCTGATATTCAGCTTCATGGTGGTATTTAGTGCCTTTGGTTGTACATGCAAAAATACGCGCATCACCAACATAGTCTAAAAAGGCTTGATAATTAGCATGACGCTTAACATCAGCAAATTCATGATAATCTAGCCCCGCACGTTTTACCCTTTTATCATCCCACTCAAAACCAAGCGGTTCAATTAAATGTAATTTGAAACCAGAGTTGGCACAAAGGCGAATAATATTACCTGTATTTGGTGGGATCTCAGGTTCAAATAGTGCTACTTGTAACATAATTAAGTCTCAGTTCAGGGTTATATAACGTTGGTTCTTTGGGTAGAATAGCAAAATTAACAACCTAATGGTAAAAGTGATGAAAAAGCGTAGTACTTTGATCGTAGCAGCTTTAATTATATTAAGTGCGCTACCGTTTAGCTTAAATATTTTGATTAATATGTTTTTTGAAGATCTCGATACTGAAATGTATGAACAGAAAAAATCGCGCGTAGAGCAGCGCCGCCAAATAGAAAAAATGTTTCCAGAGCTAGATACGAAAGATCCATTACGTCCACAGGTTAAAATTGAAGAACGAACTGAAGAAATAACAGAAGAGCAGCAATAAGCTTCCCTCCTGTTTTTATGCTGTGATGAATATAGCGATTAACTGATGGGTATAGTAATAGATACTTGTAAACCGTGCGTTTCTCTATTACTTGCCACTATCTCACCGTGATGCTGTCTAATGGCATTTTCGGTAATCGCTAATCCAAGTCCTGCACCACCTGATTCTCGATCGCGCGCTTGTGATACTCGATAGAAAGGTTTGAATATTTGTTCAACCTCATCATCTGGCACACCTGGTCCATCATCTGTGATCACAAAGGTAATTTTATCTGCATCGCTGATAATCGCTAAGTTAACCTGTTCTGAAGCATAACGTAGTGCATTACGTATCACGTTTTCGACAGCGCTACCAAGTAGAGCGGGAAAACCTTTAATGTCCGCATCTGGGATCACTTGATGGGTAAACACTTTTCCAAGTTGTTCCGCTTCAAACACTGCATCATCACAAATTGGCTGTAATAAAGAATCAATATTAAACGATTCTTTGGTCGTGGCATTCAATTGCATTTTAGATAAGTTTAACAGTGCTGCAATCATCTCTTCTAAACGCTCTGATTCATTATCAATACGTAGAATTTCTTTCGTTTCACCGTAACGGCGCTTAGATAGTGCCACCGACATCTTCAATCGCGTTAATGGTGATCTTAGTTCATGAGATATATCACTGAGCAGGCGATGCTGTAGTGAGATATGCTCACGAATTGAGAACATCATTGTACGTAAACTTCTTGCCAGTTCACCAATTTCATCTTGTCTTTGTGTTGCAGGTACGACAGCATCTAAATTACCATCGGTAATATCTGATGCGGTTTTTTTCAGTTTTTGTAATGGCTTCGAAATATGCCATGCGAGTGATGCGCATAATGGCATGCTAACTAACATCGTAATAAAGAGTAAGAGAAATGGTCTATCTAAGACGTTAATTAACCAAATGTTATGCTCGGCAGGTAATTGCTGTGCCGCGTATAACTGGAATTGCTCGCCACGTAATACAACAGAAATTGGCCCTGTCATTAGCCAGTTCTTATATTGTTTTACTTTCGGTGATAATGACTCTTCACTTTGCAAAATAAAACGACGGATCGCTTTTGAGGCTTTCGTGCTAGAAACGATATCACCATTAGTCGCCACCAAATAAAAATTTTTGGTTTGCGCCTCTTTAGGTGTGATGAGGACCTGTAGAGGCACGCTTGGGTAGCGTTCCGCAGACGTCGCAATATTATGCGCAATGCTGTTTAAGATACTGACCGAGCGTGGATCGAGTTGTTTCATTACTCGGCTATCGAGAGTCGGCAGGGCAATGACGACCGCAACCACGAGTAGTAGCATGCACCAAAACCAGACGAAAATTTTAACGAATAAATGATTTAATTTGCTACTAAGCACGTGTAGATAACCTTATTTTAAGAGTAATGGCAGCGTAAGGGAGACTTATTAAGTGTCTAACCACATATAGCCGCGGCCACGTAATGTGCGAATACGCATCTTTTCATCTGTTCTTTCTGGTAATTTTTTACGTAGATTACTTAAATGCATATCAATGCTGCGATCGAATGGCGTCAGTTTTTTACCTAATACTTGTTCGCTTAGATCGGCTTTGGTTAAGATAATGCCAGGAGAAGAGATAAGCGTTTCTAGTAGCATCAACTCGGTGCTGGTTAAATCAAGCAAAGTACTTTGGCACCAGGCTTCTTGTGTACGGCTATTTATCTCTATATCTAAATGGGTTAATAATTCGGTATTTTTTGTCGTTGTGACTGGTTCTATTCGACGCAGCACTGCTTTAATACGCGCGAGTAATTCACGATCGCTGAATGGTTTTGGCAAATAATCATCAGCCCCCATTTCTAAGCCAAGCACGCGATCGATCTCATCCCCTTTTGCTGTCAACATTAATACTGGCGTACTGTTATCAACACGGAGTTTTTTTAATACTTCAAAGCCATTTAGCTTCGGCATCATGACATCTAAAAGTACCATATCGTATTGTGTACTTCTGATTGCGGCTAAACCGGCTTCACCATCGTGTACCATATCAACATCGAAATCTTCGAGGTTAAGAAACTCAGCCAGTAATTCTGCTAGTTCTATATCGTCATCAATTAATAATAGTTTCGTCATATTAGGTACTCTGTTAATTGTTCTTATGGTATTAGGATACTGGGTTAAGCAGTAAATAATTCTAAGATTTACCTTGTTTTACATTTTTATTTAGCGACCACAATAATGCAGGTGTGTAGTCAGTTTAACTAAGAGATTGTAATAAACAATGTTATCTGTAATTAAAGTGTTAGAGATTGTGACAAGCTACCTGATTATTCTATCTTCGATTAATTACAGCGTATTTATTCTTATTATTTTAGATTAACGCACTAGTATAAAAGATTTATTTATACCTATGCCTCTTCAATATCGTTAAATAACCGCAGGATATGTTTATTTAGGCTATTTTATTTCATTTATAGCGGTTTTAAGATGAATAACTTGTCGTTGTTTTTCTATTACTCGGGTTTATAATAAACACAAGATAATGTAAAAGGTAAACTTGTGATAAATCCTAACCATGAAAAATTAGTCAAGCGCGCGAGTTATGCATCGGTCGCAACGGCTGTGATCTTATTATGCAGCAAATTATTTGTGTGGTTTGCCACAGGGTCTTCATCGATATTGGCATCTTTGACTGATTCGTTTTTAGATATTGGTGCGTCCATTATCAATTTATTTGCGATTCGCTATGCATTAGAGCCTGCAGATGAAGCGCATCGTTTTGGACATGGTAAGGCTGAGTCGTTAGCTGGGCTAGTACAATCAGCATTTATAGTTGGTTCATCAATCTTACTCATGCTGCATGGTGTTAGCGCATTATTAGATCCACAACCGATTGTCCGTTCAGAGCTAGGTATCGCAGTCTCTATTTTTGCATTATTGGTTACATTTATACTCATTCGTTATCAAACTTACGTGGTGGCTAAAACCGCGAGTGTAGCGATTAAAGCTGATTCACTTCATTACAAATCAGATTTATGGCTAAATGCTGCCGTGCTTATTGCGCTTAGTTTATCTGCATATGGCTTTTATTGGGTTGATGGATTAGCAACAATACTAATATCCTGCTACATATTATACAGTGCGTATGAGATCGGTATGGAGTCAATTCAGACGTTGCTTGATCATGAGTTACCCGCTGAGGATATAGTTAAAATAACAGCTATCGTCGCGAATACTGAAAATGTACTCGGCTTACATGAGTTACGCACCCGACAATCTGGATATATGCGATTTATTCAATTTCATATTGAATTAGATGATCATCTCACTTTAATTCATGCACATGCAATTGCTGATAAAGTAGAAACTAATTTACTCCGTGAATTTGCGAATACGGAAGTGCTTATTCACCAAGACCCCATTTCAATAGTAAAGAAAAAAAATGATTAATATAAACGTGAACTCTAAATGTTGTAAAGGAATTAACATGGAAGATAAACTTTCAATGTCTTGGTTTAGGATTAGAGACGAAGCTAAATTATTGGTTGAACAGGAACCGATGCTAGCGAGCTTTTTCCATTCAACAATACTAAATCACGACAGCTTAAAATGCTCATTGAGCTTTCAATTAGCCAATAAGCTCGACAGTGCAACAATGCCCGCTATTTTATTACGTGAGGTAATTGAAGAAGCATTAAAAGGAGACCCAACTATTTTGCATTCGGTAGCCGCGGATTTATGTGCTGTACAAGAACGAGATCCGGCGGTTGAGTATTTCTCGACGCCGCTCTTATACTTGAAAGGTTTTCTCGCCCTGCAGTCTTATCGAATAGCTAATTGGTTATGGAATCAAAAGCGAGAAGCATTAGCCATCTACCTACAGAATCAGATCTCAGTGGTATTTGCTGTTGATATTCACCCTGCTGCAACAATTGGCCGAGGTATCATGCTCGATCATGCAACAGGCATTGTTATTGGTGAAACCGCGGTTGTCGAAGATGACGTGTCTATTTTACAAAATGTGACATTAGGTGGTACGGGTAAAGAAGGCGGTGATCGCCATCCTAAAATTAGAGCAGGCGTGATGATCGGCGCTGGCGCTAAAGTACTTGGTAATATAGAAGTAGGGCGAGGGGCTAAAGTTGGTGCGGGTAGTGTTGTACTCGATCCTGTTCCTGAACATACTACCGTTGCAGGTGTTCCAGCTAAAGTTGTTGGTAGGCCTGACTCTGATATGCCATCATTAGCGATGAATCAAACAATTTGATGTATAAATGTCAGTGCTCACAAACAAAAACTTAATTCTGCTTAGGGGCATCATAAATTAACTAATAAGACTTGTTGTCGGTTGACTAGCGTTGTATTCTTCTAGCTAAGGGATAAGCCCTCTCAGCACAATATTGAATTCTTAAATTATGGGTGACAAAATGAATTTTGACGTATTAGATAAATTAGAAAGTAAAGTCCAAACAGCAGTTGATACGATTTCCCTTTTACAAATGGAATTAGAAGAGCTAAAAGAAGAAAACAACCAGCTATTAGAAAATAATGCTGAGCTTAAAGGCCAACAAGATGTGTGGCAAGATCGTTTACGCTCTTTGCTAGGCAGAATGGATGAAGTTCAAGAACTAGAAGAGTTAGAAGAAGAAGCATAATTTGATTCAGAGGTATAGTTGAGAAAACATATACCTCTGTTTCTATGCTCTATTCGATATCAAGTGCATCGGCGGACAAAATAATGCCAGTACTATCTGCATAGACATGATCATCTGGTAAGAATGTAACCCCGCCAAAATTAACCGCGACATCCACTTCGCCAGTACGATTATCATCAGCACCTACAGGGATAGAAGCTAGGCTCTGAATACCTATATTAATATCATCGAGCTGATCAACTTCTCGTATACTCCCGTAAACAATAATGCCTTCCCATTCATTCTCAAATGCCATTTGTGCAATGTCAGAATCAACTAAAGCTCTTCTTAGTGAGCCACCGCCATCAATCAGTAATACTTTACCTAAGCCAGGTTGCTGAAGTGTTTCTTCAATCAAACCTAAACTTTCAAAACATTTAATTGTTGTAATTTGGCCACCGAACGATGACTTACCACCGAAATTCATAAACATCGGTTCAACTACATCAATCATATCTGCATATATATCGCATAGTTCAGAAGTATTGTATTCCATGAGCAGCACCTTTTAGTGAAGAAAGTTAGGTCATTAGCAATAAATCATAGCACTGTTAGCATATAAATTAAGCCTTTATTATTCTTGGATAAATCAAAATATGGGTCACTCCATGAAAATATAGACTGATATTTAGTTAATGTAAGATGAATCGCTGATAGTCGGATGTGATGGTCTATTCTTTATGATAATAGAGCAGATCATTACGATGGGGTTGTTATGCCAATTATTAATGCACTGAGTATTAACGTCGAAGATTATTTTCAAGCCCCCGCTTATCAATTCAATATAAAAGAAAGCGATTGGGACTTACTCTCACCTCGTATCGAATATGCGATTGATAAACTCTTATTGTTATTAAGCGACCACCACGTAACTGCGACATTTTTTGTTTATGGTTGGACGATATCTCAATTTCCCTCGATGTTAAAAAAAATAGCAGAGCAGGGGCATGAGCTTGCATATCGACATTACAGCCCTGCTGGCTCACTGCATTTTAATCAGCGAAAGATTATTGATGATTTAAATCGTTACAAAGCTCAGCTCTCACAAATCATAGGCCGTCGTGTTGTTGGTTATCGAGCGGATACCAAATTATGTCGGTCGATGAATGCGTGGTTAGAAAATGAATTAGTGTTGGCTGGTTATGAATATTGTAGTGAGAACCGTGTCGATAGGGCTGATATGCATCAGGACTCAGTTGGATCTGTATTCGATGGTTTTCAGTATTTAAACGTATCCACTCACCATGTATTAAGTCATGGATATGAAATTATTAATACGAATAGCATTCGTCTGCGAAAATATGAATCAAGCAGTAAATTAGTGAGCAATTTTATTGAAACGACCAAAACACCTGTATTAGGAAGTCTTTCTACATGGATGATGGATAACCAGCAACCTAATATTAGGGCGGATAGCTTATTTAAAAAATGGTTACATGGTTATCACCTCCGTGAGACGCCTGTTATTTTACATCAGCTATTTTCGGAATATGCTTGGCAAACAATCAGTGATGTACATCTGCGTAAAGTACTGCAGATAAGTAGTATTCATAAACGCAAAGGACGCTGTGTCAGTTAATGATAAGGATGTTGTGATAATGAAAATATTGCACGTGATAGAGAGTGGTGGTTTTTATGGCGCTGAAAGAGTTTTAATTGAATTGATGCTGGGAATCAAAGTACTCGGTCATGATACCGCTTTACTTAGCTTTGGTTATAAAGGGCAAAAAGAAAAAGAATTTGAAACTATTTGCCGCAAATACGGTATAGAAGTTAATTCCATGCGGGTAAGTAAGCTGGGTTCGTTCTGCATAAATCAATATATAAAAAATTTTGCAGAGGGTAACAGTTTTGATGTTGTCCATTCCCACGGTTATAAATTTAATATAATTTTTGGTTTAATGCCAAAACGAAATCGTTTTAAATGTATTTGTTCTACGGTACATGGTTACGTGTCTGCCCCTATATATAGTCGAATGGCGCTTTATCAATATCTGGATAAGTATGCATTAAAACAATTGAATCGAATTTTTCTAGTTAGCCAAAATATGACAAGCCTGCCAAATATCCAAAGCTTAGCATCAAGCCAATATGCAGTGATTGAAAATGGCATTGGTGGCTACAGTCCTGAGTGTCCGGTTGATGATCGATTAAATCATTTTATTCATAATAAAACCACGCGCTTGATGGGTGCGGGTCGTCTCGCGGCTGAAAAAAATTTTGATTCTCTTATCGAGACATTACCTAAATTAATTGAACATGACCCAAACACTGGACTTGTTATATTTGGCTCGGGACCTGAAGAAGATCGATTACGAAATAAAATAAGATTATTAGATCTAGATAAGCATGTTCTATTATTTGGTTTTGTGGAGTCACTGCTGAGCTATTTTAATTATTTTGATGTTTTTGTTATGCCTTCAATTACAGAGGGCACGCCTATCGCTTTACTTGAAGCTATGCAGGCGAGACTACCATGTGTTGTTACTGATGTTGGCGGCATGCCACATATGCTAGGTCACGGTCGTGGTGGATGGATAGTGCCAGCGAAAGATCCTATTGCGTTGCAAATAGCCATTTCAAAAAGTTTAATTCGAAGTCACAATCAAATTAAAATTAATTTCTCTTATGATCGCGCCATGCATGAATTTAATTATCTGCATATGAGTAGGCAGTACGTGAGTGAATATAAAAGTGTGCTGGCCGTAACATCTCTTCCAATGTAATTGACCTACCTTAACTTGCTTTACCAGATCTTAAATTGAGTGATGATATTATTGAAGGGCCTGTGCTGAGATTAACTGTAGCTGATATTAAAAGCGCTAAAGCCAAAAGCGAGTACAAGCTATAGCAACGCCAAGTATGCGGTAAGTATGGTTGGTATTGATGTATACGGTGCGACTTCTTTATATCGACCGTTGCCTTAATAAATCTGGGATGCAGTATGTTTATAATGATTATTGCACTGGGTTGATTGTTTTTTGTACATTGAGAGGTGTTTTGAAACGTATACGCCCTGTTTTATATTATTTGGTTATCAATGACAGATAATGCTTGATTGGAATCATTAGATCTCTATAATGCGACCTCACTGACACGGCAACAGCCGCTAAGTAAAGGTGTTTATCAGTATCGAAAGTTACTTTTTAACTTCCTGAAATAAAGTGCAAATATGTACTTGACTTCGAAATTGGTTTGCGTAGAATACGCAGCCTGACTACGACGCAAGACGTCAGAGTCAATGCTCTTTAACAATTTATTCAAGCAATCTGTGTGAGCACTTGCAGAGATATAGTGACCAAAAATTATATCAATGTAATTGTGAACATTAAATTAAATCGAAAGATTTGGTTTTATAAACAACAAACCTCGGTTTGTTGTTGAAGTACAGAATTCATTGAGCCGACTTGATTACTTAGGTAATCAGTCAAAAAACTTTTAATTGAAGAGTTTGATCATGGCTCAGATTGAACGCTGGCGGTAGGCTTAACACATGCAAGTCGAGC